>JAFUWR010000136.1 GCA_017471125.1 Clostridia bacterium
GAATCGATGGAAGGAGGCGCGGGTATCATGTACGCACTGTACACCATAGACACGGCCATCCTTTGTGTTGCTGCGATTCTCGCGCTTAGACTCCAGATAATAGTCAACCCTCCGCAGTCCAAGAAACGCACATATGAAAAGTATTCTATACCCGTAATAGATCGTATCGTTTCAGTATACGGAAGTATTGATAATTCTGTTACCTGATTTAATTCGCTGGTTGAAAGGAAACCATCATCATTTTGGTCAGCAAAACGTATTCTCTCTCTGAAAACCGCGTCCGGGAAATGAGCCGCATCAAAGGCAACCCCACCGCTTGCAAGTTGGGCATCAATAGAATCACTGTCTTGATCTACAAAGTCATCCGTGGCCGTGGACAATTCAAAGGTCATCTCCTGGTTGACATCCGGCAAGTCCTCTTCTTCTGTTTGTATTGAATCGTCACCTAATTCAAACTGCACCTCTTCAACAGGTAATTCAATTGCTTCCTCCATCACCGCCGAAGGGACAAACGTCGCCAGCATGCACATCACCAACAGGACAGACAACCATCTCTTGAACTTCATACCCTTTCCTCCTTGTTCTCCCGCTTGTTTTCAGACAATCGTCATACCTATATTTTAGATAAAATTCATCTAAAAGTCAATAGTTATTTTCAAGATGTGCTATATTTCTCCACAGGCTAAACGTGGTGGTGGAAGTGTTGGACAACAGGCTAAGGGACTTGCGGGAAGATTCGGACCTGACGCAGCAAAAGCTGGCAGACGCGCTGGGCATAACGCAGCGGAAATACAGCTATATCGAGACCGGCACGCAGCCGCTGACCGACGAGATATTGATAAAGCTGGCCAATTACTACGACGTGAGCATCGACTATCTGCTCAGGCAGACGAACGATCCAAGGCGGAACAAATAGGCAGCGCGCATCGACATCATGCGCGCTGCCTATCTGTTCCCAAAATTGTCTGTCCCCGCCTTATCGTCATCCTTGCAAGTCGATGGCGTGGGCGGGGAGCAGTGTTTATGGGGTCATTCCATTCTTATGCGGGGCTGACGCTGGAAATGCGCCAGCCCGCAAAGTTTATCATGAAGGTGGCGAACCCTCAATGATGTCATTATATATGCCAAAGATGTACCCAATATGAACAAAGGAGATCGATTTTTATCGGGCGCCCGCGATCTCGGCGTACTGGGCGCGGACGGTGTCGATGAACGCCTTGGCGTCGGGCGCGCCGTAGAGGGCGCTGCCGGCCACGAGCATGGTGGCCCCGGCGCGCATCAGCATGGGCGCGGTCTGGGTGTTGACGCCGCCGTCCACCTCGATGACGGCGTCCTTCCCGGCGTCGTCCAGCATCTTCCGAATGGCCGCGATCTTGTCCACGCAGGCGGGGATGAGCTTCTGCCCGCCGAAGCCGGGGTTGACGGTCATCACCAGCGCCAGGTCGAAGTCGCCCAGCACGTAGCGCAGGCACTCCGGCGACGTGGCCGGGTTGAGCGCCACGCCCGCGAGGCAGCCCGCGGCGCGGATCTGCTGCAGCGCCCGGTGCAGGTGGTCAGTGGCCTCGGCGTGGACGGTGATGTAGCGACAGCCCGCCCTGGCGAAGGCGTCGATGTACTTCTCCGGGTTGACGATCATCAGGTGCGCGTCCACCGGCAGGCCGCAGGTGGCGGCGCGCTCGGCCACGCCCTGGCCGAAAGAGATGTTCGGCACGAAGCTGCCGTCCATCACGTCGTAGTGCAGCACGTCCGCGCCGGCGTCGGCCATGCGGCGTATCTCGTCGCCCAGCCTCAGGTAGTCCGCCGCGAGCAGCGACGGGGCGATCTTAATCATACCTTTCCCTCCATCTCTGTCTCATGTCCTCCAATATCTCCGCGTAGCGCCCGTGACGCCCGGGGTCGATGTCCCCCGCCGCCACGGCGTCCCGCACCGCGCACCTGGGCTCCGAGGCGTGGTAGCAGGGCTGGAAATAGCAGCCGCCCTCCAGCGGCAGGAATTCGGGATAGCTGTCCTTGATCTCCACCGGGTCGAACACGTCGGTCTCCAAGAGGCTGAACCCCGGCGTGTCCAGCACCATGCCGCCGCCCGCGACGGGGATCAATTGGCAGGAGCGGGTGGTGTTCTTGCCCCGGTCGATCTTCCGGGACAGGCCGCCGGTCTCCAATTCGAGGCCGTACAGCGCGTTGATGAGCGTGGACTTGCCCGCGCCGGACTGCCCGGCCAGGGCGCACACCCGGCCTGAAAGCGCCGCGCGCAGTTCGTCCAGGCCCTCCCCCGTGCGGCTCGACACCCGCATCGGCGAACAGTCCGCGCCCCGGTACTGGGCCTCGATCGACCCGGCCAGGCCCGCGTCCAGGTCGCACTTGCTGATGACCAGCATGACGTCGATGCCGGCACGCCGGGCGTTGATCATCAGCCGGTCCACCATCGTCAGGTCCGGCAGCGGGGCCGCCGCCGCCGCCACGATGACCGCCACGTCGATGTTCGCCACCGGCGGGCGCGTCAGCTCGTTCTTCCGGGGCAGCAGCTCGTGGATCCAGCCGTCCTCCTCGCCTTCGCCGGGGGTGATGATCGCCCGGTCGCCCGCCTTCGGCTTGCCGCGGTCCCGCCGCAGCTTGCGCTGGGCCCGCACCTGATGCACCGCGCCGGCGTCGTCCAGCGCGTAGTAAAAGCCGCCGATGCCGCGAAGTATGATGGCCTCCATAGTCCCTCCGTTACTCAAAGGTGATGTTCTGCTCCTCCATCATCACGCCGTCCATGTAGATGTACACGGCGTGGTCGCCGGGCTCGGCGCAGGAGAGCGCGATGCGGTAGGTGCCGGTGTTCAGCACGCCCTGGTAGACCTCCTGGGTGTCGCCGGAGTCCAGCCGAAGCTGCACGCGCACCTGGCTGGCGTTCAGCGGCACCACCACCGACAGCTTGGACGCGGGGTAGTACATGGCGGTCTGCTCCCGGTTGATGGTCAGGTCCACGGTGGTCCCGGCCAGCACCTGGGAGTTGGCAGCGATGCCCTGAGCGATGACGGTGTCGGACTTGGCGTCGGCGGCGTAGCCCTCGGACACGGTGCCCACCTTCAGGCCCTCGGCGTTCAGAAGCGCCTGGGCGCTGTCCAGGTTGAGCCCCGTCAGCGACGGCATCATGATGCGCTGGCCGCTGACCGTGAGCCGCACCGGGGTCTCCTTGCTCTGGGTCCCGGCGGCGGGCTCGTAGGCCACCACGGTACCCACCGGGCTGTCGGACTGGACGTAGACCACGTCCACCACCTCCACGCCCTGGGCGGTCAGTTGCTCCTCCACGTCCGCGGCCTTCTGACCGAGGCAGTCCTCCAGGTAGTACCACTGGGAGCCCAGCGACACGGTCAGCGTCACCGGCGTGTCGTACTTCACCCGCGCGCCCGCCCGGTAGGACTGGCTCATGACGATGCCTTCCTCGAAGTCCTCGCTGTAATCGTACTCGACCTCCACGGCGGCCCGCAGGTGGTCCAGCGCGTCCTGGGCCAGCATGCGCTCCTGCCCCACCACGTTGGGCATGGAATATGTATGGGCGATGCGGGAGATGAACCAGACCGTGAACGCCACCAGCACCGCCGTGATGATGGCCGCGGCGATGGTGATGGTCTGCTGCACCCGCTTGCGGTCCCGGGCGCGCTTGCGCTTGCGGGCCTCGCGCTCCCGCTCGATCTCCTCGGGCGTGCGGGGGTACTTGACGAAGCCGCCCTCGGGGTCGGTGATGCACTTGCGCAGGTCCGCGGCCATCTCGGCGGCGGACTGGTAGCGCTTGGTGGCGTCCTTGCACAGTGCCCGCATGACCACCTCGTCCAGCGCCACGGAGATGGCGGCACGGTGGTCGCGCATGGACTTGGGCGCCTCGTTGACGTGCTTCAGGGCCACGGACACGCTGGTGTCCCCGTCGAAGGGCACCTGGCCAGTGAGCATCTCGTACATCACCACGCCCACGGAGTACAGGTCGCTCTTCTCGTCGGCCACCTCGCCCTTAGCCTGCTCCGGGGAGAAGTAGTGGACGCTGCCCAGCGCCGACACGCCCTGGCCGTCGTCGATGGTGGTGGTCTGGTTGGCCTTCAACCGGGCGATGCCGAAGTCGGCCACCTTCACCCGGCCCTCGGAGTCCACCAATATGTTCTGGGGCTTGATGTCCCGGTGGACGATGCCGTTGCGGTGGGCGTGGTCCACCGCGGCCAGGATGCGGATGGTCATGCGTATGGCGGTGTCCGGGTTGATGAAGCCCTGCTGGCGGATCATGTCCTTCAGGGTCTGGCCGTCCACGAATTCCATGACGATATAGCGCATGTCGCCGTCGGTGCCCACGTCCAGCATGTTGACGATGTTTTCATGGGACACCTTGGACGCCGCTTCGGCCTCCCGGCTGAACCTGCGCACAAATTCCTCGTCGGATTCGTATTCGGGTCGCAATACCTTGATGGCGACGATCCGGTTTTTCTTCTTGTCAAAGGCGCGGTACACGACGGCCATGCCGCCCGTGCCGACGATGGCCTGCACGACATACCTGCCCGATATGACGCGACCGATCATCGACCGTAAGCCTCCTCATATACCGCGAACATCGCCGTGATGTTGTCCGCGCCGCCGTTTTCAAGCGCGATGCCTATAAGGGCCCTCAGCTTCTCCGGCCACTCGGCCTTGGACTGCGCGGCCCGCAATATCTCCCGCTCCGGGACGTGGTTCGTCAGCCCGTCCGTGCACAGGAAGAACACGTCGCCGGGCCGTAGCTCCAACTGGATGAGGTCGATCTCCACCCGCGCCTCCGTGCCCAGCGCCCGGGTGATGATGTTGCGCTTGGGGTGGACGCGGGCCTCCCGCACGGTCAAAAGCCCCTTCAATACCATCTCCTCCACCAGCGTGTGGTCGAGGGTCAATTGCATCAGCGTCCCGCGCCGGATCAGGTAGATGCGGGAATCCCCCACGTGGGCGATGAAGGCGTTTTTCCCCTCCATGGCCAGCGCCGAGAACGTGGTGCCCATGCCGCTGACCTCCGGGGACTCCAGCGACGCCCGGTAGACCTCGTCGTTGGCCCGGCTCACCGCCGCCCGAAGCGCCTCCCCCGTGATGGTCTGCACGTCGCGCATGTAGTCCGAATACGCCTTGACCGCCATGGCGCTGGCGACCTCGCCCGCGTTGTGGCCGCCCATGCCGTCCGCCACCGCGCAGAAGCGCTCCCCTTGCTGGGGCTGGTAGCAGGAGTCCTCGTTGAGCTGGCGTACCCGGCCGATGTCCGTCATAGAGAAAACTTTCATGCGCGTGACCTCCGTGAAAAAATGGGGAATGGGGAATTGGGAATGGGAAATGTCGTGTTACTGTTGGGATAATACCTTTCGCCTCAATTGTCCGCACGCGCCCTCGATGTCCGCGCCCATCTCCCGGCGCACGGTGGCGGAGATGCCGCGCTGGGTCAGGCGCTTCAAGAAGGCGTCCACGATCTGGCGGGAGGGCGCGTTCAGGTCGCGCTCCTTCACGTCGTTGAGCGGTATCAGGTTCACGTGGCACTGGAGGCCGCGCAGCCGCCGCGCAAGCTCGTCGGCGCACTTCACGTCCGAGTTGACGTCCCTGATCAGCGCGTACTCGAAGATGACCCGCCGCCCGGTGACCTCCACGTAATTGCGGCAAGCGGCGACCACGTCCTCGAGCTTGTAGGCATTCGCCACCGGCATGATGCGCCGCCGTATCTCGTCGTTGGGCGCGTGCAGCGACAGCGACAGCGTCACCGGCAGGCCCTCGTTCGCGAAGTCGTACATCTTGGGCACCAGCCCGCAGGTGGACAGCGACACGTTCCTAAGGGAGATGTTGAAGCCCTCGGGGTCGTTGACCAGCCGCAGGAACTTGACCACGCTGTCGTAGTTGTCCAGCGGCTCGCCGGAGCCCATCAGCACGATGTTGTGGACGCGACGGGCGGGGTCCTCGCGCTGGATGTGCCGGTTCGCCGCCGCCACCTGGCCCAGTATCTCCCCGGGCGTCAGGTTGCGCACGCGGCCCTCCAGCGTGGACGCGCAGAACGCGCACCCCATGCGGCAGCCCACCTGGGTGGACACGCAGAGGGTGTCGCCGTGGTGATAGCGCATCACCACGCCCTCGATCAGGTTGCCGTCCGAAAGGGCGTACAGGAACTTCTCCGTCTCGTCGATCTTTGATTTATACGACTCCATGACCGACACCGGGTTCGCCACGGCGATCCCGTTCAGCCTCGCCCGCAGCGCCGCGGACAGGTTGGTCATCTCGTCGATGGACGCGCCCCGGTTCAGCCACTCGCGCATCTGTTTGGCGCGGAATCTGCTCTCGTGGAGGTCGTTCACCACGAAGTCCGTAAGCTCCGGCCCGTTCAGGCCCAATAGCTGCACCCTGTCCACGTCACACGCCCTTCCTTTTCAGCCGCGCGATGAAGAAGCCCTCGAACCCCTCGCGGTACGGGGGGATGAGCAGCATGCCGTCGCGAAGGTCGGCCCGCATGGCCTCGGGCAGCCAGCCGTCGGCGCTGTCGCGGACGAACCCGGGATGCTTGTCCAGGAACGCCTCGACCACCTTCTCGTTCTCCGCGGGCAGCACGGTGCAGGTGGCGTAGACGAGCCGCCCGCCCACCTTCACGGCCTTCGCGCAGGCGTCCAATATCTGCCCCTGCAGCGCCGGCAGGGCGTCCAGCCCCTCGGCGGTGGCGCGGTACTTGATGTCCGGCTTCTCCGGGATGACGCCCAGGCCCGAGCAGGGCGCGTCCACCAGCACGGCGTCCATCGACAATTCCATGCTCGACATGGGCTGTCGGGCGTCGTACACCGTGGCCCGAACGTTGTCAAGCCCCAGCCGATGCACCGCCGCCCGGATCAGCGCCACCCGATGCTCGTGCACGTCCCAGGCGTACACCCGGCCCGCGCCGCCCATGCGCTCGGCCATCAGCGCCGTCTTGCCGCCGGGGGCCGCGCAGGCATCCAGGATCTGCATGCCCGGCTTCGGCTCCACGGCCAGCGCGGCGAGCATGGCGCTCTGCCCCTGTATGGAGAACAGGCCGCGCCGGTAGCCGTCGGTGTCGGCCAGGTTGCCGCCGTTCTCGATGACGTAGCTGCCGTCGAGGTCGCCCCTGCGCCAGGTATACTTCTGTTCGTCCAGCCACTTCTCGAACCCGGCGGCGTCGGTGCGCATGCGGTTGAAGCGCACGGCCTGCCCGCGGTGGGCAGGGACGGACATGAAGCGCTCGGCCTCGTCAAGGCCGTAGGCGGCGATGAGCCGTTCGGCCACCACGGGGGCCACGGACCGCTTGACCGACAGCCATTGTACGGGGTCGGCGTCCCGGTCGGGCAGCGTCAGCTCCCCGGCGTCCCGGGCGCGGATGAGGTTGCGCAGCACGCCGTTCACCAGCCCGGTCAGGCCCTCGCGCCCGGCGCGGCGCACCTGCTTGACCGCCTCGTCCACCGCGGCGTGGTCGGGTATCCTGTCCATGAACAGGAGCTGCGCCGCGGCGATGTTCAGGATGTCGTTCACCACCGGCTCGGGCCGCGCCTCGAGGAATTTGCCCAGCATCGTCTCGATGTAGAGCCGGTTCTCCACGGCGAAGTAGAACAGGCTGGCCGCGAGGCGCCGGTCCTCGGGCGTCAGCCGCGCGGCGCTCAGCTGCTTGTCCAGCGCCTGGGCGGCGTAGGCGTCCGCCCGCACCACGTCCTGGAGCGCCTTGAGCGCCACGGCCCGGGACGAGTCCATCCGCGGCTTATCCGGGGGCCGACGCCCGCCGTTGGGCCTCGGCGCGGGCCTGCGGGGCGCGTCCTTGCGGGCTGTCCTTTGACCGCCCCTGCCGGGGACATGCTTCTTCTCTGTCATGCTTCGCTTTCCTTTCCGAACCGCGTCCCGACGTCGATCCTCTTGCCCGCCAGGTACGCCTTCGCCGCCATGCGCTTGCCGCCGGGGGCCTGCATTTCGAGTATCTCCAGCGCGCCCGCGCCGCAGCGGACGATCAGCCCCGCCTTCGGCCCGGACACGATCACCATCCCCGGCGCGGCGGCGTCATCGCACGGGACGGGCTTTGCCAGGTACAGCTTGAGCCGGCCCTCGGGCATGTCCGTGTAGGCGCAGGGCCAGGGGTTCAACCCGCGCACGCGCCGGGCGATGGTCTCGGCGGGCAGCGTCCAGTCCACCTCGCCCATTTCCTTGGTGAGCATCGGCTCGTAGCTCGACTTGGCCGCGTCCTGCTTCACGGGGACCAGCGCCCCCGCCAGGTACTTGGGCAGGCCCTCGGCCAGCAGCTCGCCGCCCATGACGGCCAGCCGGTCGGTCAGCTCGCCCGCGGTCTCCAATTCACCGATGGGCGTCTCGCGGGAGATGAGCATGTCGCCGGTGTCGATGCCCACGTCGGTCAGCATCAGCGTGACGCCCGCCGCCGCGTCGCCCTCCAGGACGCACCAGTTGATGGGCGCGGACCCGCGGTGCCTGGGCAGCAGCGAGGCGTGGACGTTGACGGTGCCGCGCACGGGGATGTCCAATAGCTCCTTGGTCAATATCTGCCCGAACGCGGCGGTGACCGCCACGTCCGGCGCGAGGGCACGCATCTGTTCGACGCCCTCGGGCGACTTGACCTTCTCGAACTGGTACACCGAAAGCCCGCGCTCCAGTGCCCGCCGCTTCACCGGGCAGGCGGTCAGCTTCTTGCCGCGGCCCGCGGGACGGTCGGGCTGGGTGAACACGCCCACCACGTCGTAGCCCGCGTCGCACAGCGCGTCCAGCGACGGCACGGCGAATTCCGGCGTGCCCATGAATACCACCCGCGTCACTTGGCCTCGCCCCCGTTCCGCTGGCGCATCTCCTCGGTGGCGTCGGCGATCATCTTGTCCACGTAGAGTATGCCGTCCAGGTGGTCCAGCTCGTGGCACAGGCACACGGCCAGCATGCCCTCGCCGCTGACCTCGATATCCTCGCCCTTGCGGTTTTGCCCCTTGACGGTGACCTTTTCCGGCCGCACCACGCGGCCCGCACGGCCGGGCACGGACAGGCAGCCCTCGATGACGGTGATCTCGCCCTCGGACGACACCAGCTCCGGGTTCACGATCTCGATGAGCGCCTCCCCCGCGTCCACCACCACGGCCCGCTTGAGCACGCCCACCTGGGGCGCGGCCAGCCCCGCACCGTCCCCGGCGCGCATGGTCTCGGCCATGTCGTCCAGCAGCTCCGCCAGACGGTCGTCGAACTTCTCCACCTTCCGGGCGTGCTTCCTGAGCACGTCGTCCTCGTCAATGATCCTTATCGCGCGAATCGCCATAGCTCACACGGGGAGTCACTTCTCCCCTTCCCCTTCCTCGTCGTCCATCTTGTCGGTGACATCCTCGATCATCTTGTCCACGTAGAGTATGCCGTCCAGGTGGTCCAGCTCGTGGCACAGCGCCCGGGCCAGCAGGCCCTCGCCCTCCACCTCGATGTGGCGGCCCTTGCGGTCCTGGGCGTGGACGCGCACCTTCTCGGGCCGCGCCACGGTGCAGCGGCGTCCGGGCACGGAGAGACAGCCCTCCGCGTCCACGACCTCGCCCTCGGCCCAGAGTATCTCCGGGTTCACCAGCTCGATCAGGCCCTCGCCCACGTCGATGACCACGCAGCACTTGAGGATGCCCACCTGGGGCGCGGCCAGGCCCACGCCGTCCGCCTCGTACATGGTGTCCGCCATGTCGTCCAGCAGCACCGCCAGCCGCTTGTCGAATTTGTCCACCCGCCGCGCGCGCTTGCGCAGGATGTCGTCCGTGCCCATCTCGATGATTTTGCGTATAGCCATTTATATACTACTCCTGTAAATTCATATCATATCCACGTCAGGGAACAGGCAACAGGGAACAGGATGCGCCGTTCCCCTACTGCCTACTGCCTAAATCATATTGACCGGGTCCACTTCCAGCTCGCCCCGCACGCCCTCGGGCGCGTCGTCGGCGATCTGCCGCATCCGCGACGCGACGGCCTCCACGTCGGCCCGGAAGTACAGCTTCACGAAGAGCTGCCAGCGGTGCTCGCCGCGCAGCAGGCCGATGGGGGCCTCGGCGGCGCGGAGCTGCACCACGTCGTCCCGGACGCCGTGCCGGTCGGCGTACTCGTTCAGCGTCGCCTCCGCCGCCAGCGCCGTGCGCTTGACCAATTCCTCGTCCTTCCCCGAGAACACCACCCGCGCGATGACCGTGAAGGGCGGGTACAGGGCCAGCCGCCGGTTGGCGGATTCCCGCGTGTAGAACGCCCGGTAGTCCTGGGCGGCGGCGCAGCGGATGCCGTAGTGGTCGGGGTCGTAGGTCTGCACCACGACCCGGCCGGGGTCGTCGGCGCGGCCCGCGCGGCCCGCCACCTGGGTGATGAGCTGGAACGTGCGCTCGACGCTGCGGAAGTCGGGCAGGTTCAGCGTCATGTCCGCGGCCACCACGCCCACCAGCGTCACGTTGGGAAAGTCCAGCCCCTTGGCGATCATCTGCGTGCCCACCAGCACGTAGGTGTCCCCCCGGCGAAAGGCGTCCAGTATCCGCTGGTGAGCGTCCTTGCGCTGGGTGGTGTCGATGTCCATCCGGGCCACCCGCGCCTGGGGGAACAGCCGCGCCACCTCGGCCTCCACCTTCTGGGTGCCCGCGCCGAAGTACTTGATGTAGGCGCTGCCGCATTGAGGGCAGGTCCTGGGCGGGGGCATGGTGCTGCCGCAGTAGTGGCAGCGCAACTGTTCCTCGGACTGGTGGTAGGTCATGGACACGTCGCACTGGCCGCACTTCACCACGTAGCCGCACTTGCGGCAGGACACGAAGGTGGAGTGGCCGCGCCGGTTGATGAACAGCATGGCCTGGTGCCCGCCGTCCAGGCAGACCTGCAATTCCTGGGCCAGCCGCGCCGAGAAGATGGAGCGGTTGCCCTTGTCGAACTCGCCGCGCATGTCCACCAGCTCGACCTCGGGAAGCGGACGGTCCTTCACCCGCTGCCGAAGCTCGATGAGCTTCAGCCGGTTCTCGGGCCGCACGCCGCGCTCCGTGCGCATGTAGGTGGCGATGGCGGGGGTGGCGCTGCCGAGGACCAGCACGGCTCGGTGCGCCTCCGCGCGATGCCAGGCGATCTCCCGGGCGTCGTACCGGGGGCGGTGGTCGGACTGGTAGCTGCTCTCGTGCTCCTCGTCCACGATGATGCACCCGATGTTTTGAAGCGGCGCGAATATGGCGCTCCGGGCCCCGATGACCACCCGGGCCGCGCCCGAGCGGATGCGCCGCCACTCGTCGAAGCGCTCGCCCGCGGACAGCGCCGAGTGCAGCACCGCCGCGTCCGCGCCGAAGCGCCCGTGGAGCCAGGACACCATCTGTGGCGTCAGCGCGATCTCCGGCACCAGCACGATGGCCGTGCGGCCCATTTGGAGCGCCTGCCGGATGAGGCGGATGTACACCTCCGTCTTGCCGCTGCCGGTGACGCCGTGGAGCAGGAACCGCCCGCCGGTCGAGAGCGCGTCGGTCAGCGCCTCCACCGCCCGGGCCTGCCCCGGCATCAGCACCGGGTCGGGCGTGTGGGCGTCGTCCGAAAGCGCCGCGGGCGTGCGCCGCTGCTCGCTCAAATAGATCGACACCGCGCCCTTCTTCTCGAGGGCCTTCAAGGCAGCGCTGTCGAGGACGGCGGTCTCCACGTCCCCGGCCCTGAGCCGCTCGACGATCCCGATCTGCTTTTTGGCGCGTGGGTTTTTCGCGATGAATTCGTCGATCCCCGCGCCGTCCAGCTCCAGATGCGCGACGCGCCGGGTCTTTTCCCGGACCCTGCCGCCGCGCAGCTCCGACGGGATCATCAGCCGCAGGGCGTCCACCAGGTTGCACAGGTAGCGGTCGTGCATCCAGTCGGCCAGCGCCATCAGCTCCGGCAGAACCACCGGCTCCGGGCGCACGGCCTTGATGACCGGCTTCACCTTTTCCGGCGGCAGGGCGCAGGCGTCCGTCAAGCGCACCACGAAGCCGTCCAGCGTCCGCGGCCGAAGGGCACCGTCACCAGCATGCCGGGGACGAGAGAAAGCCCCTCGGGGACGGCATAGGTGAACCGCCGGTCCACCGCCTCGGCGGACAGGTCCACGATCACTTCCGCGTAGCGCATAGCAGTTCGATGGCCTTGTCCAGTATGGCGTCGGCGGCGGCCCGCTTGGACATCAGCGGCAGCGCCGCGGCGTCGTCGCGGGTGATGAGGGTCACGGCGTTGGTGTCCACGCCGAAGCCCGCGTCCTTGCGGGACACGTCGTTGGCCACCACCAGGTCGGCGTTCTTGCGGTCGAGCTTGCCCCGGGCGTTCTCGACCATGTCGTCGGTCTCGGCGGCGAAAGCCACCAAAACCTGCCCGTCCCGCTTGCGGCGGCCCAGCTCCGCGGCGATGTCGGTGGTGTTCTCAAGATCAAGCGTCATGCCCGCGCCGGTCTTTTTGATCTTATGATCGGCGATAATGGCGGGCCGGAAGTCGGCGGGGGCCGCGGCCTGTATGACCACGTCGGCCCAAGCGCCCCGGGACAGCACCGCATCGCACAGCTCGGCGCTGGATTCGACGCCGATCACGTCCACGCCCGCGGGCCTTGAAAGGTTCACCGGGCCGGACACCAGCGCGACCTCCGCGCCCCGGTCCCGGGCGGCCTCGGCGATGGCGTAGCCCATCTTGCCGGTGGAGCGGTTGGTGATGTAGCGCACCGGGTCGATGCGCTCCACCGTCGGGCCGGCGGTGACCAGCACCCGCACGCCGGCATAGTCCCGCTTGGCGTTGAGGATGGCTTCAACGGCTTCGGCGATGGCCTCCGGCTCGGACATGCGGCCCACGTCGTCGTCGCCGCAGGCGAGCCGCCCGCTTTCCGGCCCGACGATGTGGACGCCCCGGGCGCGCAGGATGTCGAGGTTCGCCTGGGTCGCCGGATGCCTGAACATGTTGGCGTTCATGGCCGGGGCGATCAGCACGGGGCAGGTCATCGCCAGCGCGGTGGTGGAGAGCAGGTCGTCGGCGATGCCGTTGGCCAGCTTCGCTAAACAGTTGGCCGTGGCCGGGGCGATGACGAACAGGTCGGCCCACTTCGCCAGGGCGATGTGCTCCATGCCGTCCCGGGGCGCGAAGGTGTCCACGTGGGCGGGCATGCCGCTCAATGCCTCGAAGCTCAGGGGCGGCACGAATTTGCAGGCGTGCTCCGTCAGCACCACCCGCACCTCCGCCCCGCGCTTTTTCAGGCGGCTCACCAGGTCGCAGGCCTTGTAGGCCGCGATGCCGCCCGTCACGCCGACCACGACGCGCCTGTTGTCAAGCATAGGCCGATCTCCTTTTTCCTGATCCCTAATCCCTAATCCCTAATCCCTACTCCCTATTACAGCACAACAAGCGAAAGCCGATCCATACACAAATCGGGTTTCGCCGTGCTGCGCCGTATGCGGTTGTGCGTCCGATTACGCCTCGGGGTCCTCCGCGTCCTCGCCGCGGGAATAGGTGATCAGCCGACGGTTGATCTCCTCGATGGCGATGGACAGGGGCTTGGTCTCCTTGGTGTCGATCAGCGGCAGGCTGCCGCCGATGAGTTCGCGGGCGCGTTTGGACGCCTCCACCGCCAGCGTGTAGCGGCAATCCACCTTTTCAAGCAGTTCGCCGATGGGGGGTTCAGTCATCATAGCGCAAATACCTCCTGATCATGCTTTTAGAGATTCGTTCAAATGGTCGAGGAACGCGCGGTTGCTCTCCAGCTCCCGGCGGGAGGCGCTGATGATGGCGTAGACCTCGTCGGCGGCGGCCTCCAGCGCGTCGGGCCTGACGGCCCAGTCCTCGTGGATGATGATGTAATCGTACTTGTAGGCCGTGGCGCACTCCTTCGCCACGTTGTTGAGCCGGACGCGGATGGACGCCTCGGACTCGGTGCCGCGCTTGCGCAGCCGCGCCTCGAGGTTTTCGCGGCTGGGCGGGCAGACGAAGATGCCCTTCACGGTGGCGTCCTGGGCCATGACCTGGAGACAGCCCTGCACGTCGATCTCGAGGATCAGGTCGCGCCCCTCCTCGAGCTGCTTCTTGACCACGGATTTCAGCGTGCCGTAGCGGTTCTGGTGGACGTGCGCCCACTCATAGAAGGCATCCTCGCCGATCAGCGCGTCGAACCGCGCGTCGGACACGAAGTGGTAGCTCACGCCGTCGATCTCGCCGGGCCGGGGCTGCCGGGTGGTGCAGGACACGGACAGCGACACGTCGGGATGGCGCTCCAGCACCTTTTTCACGATCTCGGACTTGCCCACGCCTGCGGGACCGGATATGACGAACAGCCTGCCGCGATTTGGCATCGGTTTATCTCCCCTTTATCGTTTGTTGATATGTCAACGGTCATAGACCGGGATCTCCGGGGGTCATTCCACGTTTTGGAGCTGCTCGCGCAGCTTTTCGATCTCGGCCTTCATGTCCACCACCAGGCGGGTGATGGGGATGTCCTGGGACTTGGAGGAGATGGTGTTGGTCTCCCGGTTCAGCTCCTGGACGATGAAGTCGATCCTGCGGCCGATGGGCTGGTCGTCCTCGAAGAGCTTGCGGAGCGCGGCCACGTGGCTGTTGAGCCTGACGATCTCCTCGGCGATGGCGCTGCGGTCGGCCATGACCGCCACCTCGGTGAGCAAGCGCGTCTCGTCCACCTGGGAGCCGATCAGCTCCTCCACCGCGGCCTTGAGGCGATTTCTATACTCCTCCACGGTCTGGGGATAGCGCTCCTCCACCGCAGCGGTCATGCGCTCGATGGCGTCCACCTTCTCCGACAGGTCGCGCTTCATGGCCTCGCCCTCCCGGGCGCGCATGGTTATCAGTTGGTCGAGGGCCTCCGAGAGCGTCTCCAGCATCAGCGCGGTCACCGCGTCCCGGTCCTCCTCGGCCTCGGACACCACCAACACGTCCGGCAGTCGGGCGATGGACATCAGGCTGCGGTCGTCCTTCAGGCCGGCCTGCGACACCGTGCCCAGGGCGCGGGCGTAGGCGTCGTACAGCGCGTGGTCCACCGTGACGGTCCGGGCGTCGGACCGCAGGTTCTTGTAGGTCACGAACACGTCCACGTGGCCCCGGGACAGCCGCTCGCCGATGGCCTTGCGGGCCGCGTCCTCCATGAACAGCAGGTTCCGCGGCATGCGGAAGGACAGGTCCAGGAACCTGTGGTTGACGCTCTTTAGCTCTATCGTCATCTGCCGTCCGTCCCGCTCCCGGGCCGCGCGGCCGTATCCCGTCATGCTCTGCATAGCCCCGATGACCTCCCCGCTCCGCGATGGAAACTACTCCTTTTTTATTATAACACATTCCGCCCTGTTTGCCTATGCTCTATCAGAAAATTAAAGAATCTCAAAATGACGGAAAGCGTACAAAATCTCACAACTTTTACACGGGGGCTATTGCGTTTTCGGCCAATCGATGCTATAATTTTACTGTTTTGATGTGAACATATCCTTGAAGGAGGTGTGATAGAGTATGGGTAAGTTTTGTGAGATCTGCGGCAAGGGCGTGACCTACGGCAACAACGTCAGCCACTCCAACCGCAAGACGCGCCGGACCTGGGCTCCGAACACGCAGAAGGTTCGCGTTCTGATCAACGGCGTTCCGAAGCGCATGTCGGTGTGCACCCGCTGCCTGCGCAGCAAGAAGGTTGAGCGCGCCCTGTAATGCGTTTATGGGTCATTGCAAAAAGTCCGTCGGCACCATCGGTGAAATGAGATGATGCCGACGGGTTTTTTATTCAGAGAATCGCCACAACAGAAACCCCACGCTGACGCACAAGATCGACAGCGCCCCCATCCAGACCCAGCGGGGCACGAAGATCAACAGCATCAGCCCGCCCGCGACCATCAGCACGACGCCCGCGACCTTTGCGGGGTTGGTCCGCCTGCGCCGGGTCCCGCATCTGTCTTTCATAGAAGATCCCCTCCCCGTCATGATATGCCGCGGGGAGGGGATCGTTGACATTCAGCCGATGACGATGTCGTCGGCCTCGATGTGGGGCAGCTCGGCGTACTTCTCGCTGGCGCTGACGTAGTACACCCGGCCGCGGGTGACACCCCAGACGGTGGCGGCGCTGCCCTCGGTGATCGCGGGCGCGTCGGCAGGGCGGAAGGCCGTGACGTAGACCACGTCGTAGCACGCGCCGCGGGTCGCCACGCGCAGGACCGTGTAGACGCCCGCGGTGTCGGCGTAGGTGTCGTCGGTCAGCACCTGCATCACCGTGCCCGTGAACGTCACGGGCCTGCCGTCGTACTGAGCCTCGCCGGGCTGCAGCGCCGCGTACTTGAGCGGCTCGTAGGCGCGCCTCGCGCCCGCGTCGGCGGCGTACAGCGCCCGCTGGGTGGCGGCGTCGGCCACGCCCGTGTCCACCAGGCCATAGCGCTTCTGGAAGGTCCTGACGGCCTCGGCGGTCTTGCTGCCGTACACGCCGTCGGCGGACCCGTCCAGGCAGCCCAGCGCGATCAGCTTCGCCTGGAGCCGCGCCACTTCATCGCCCTTGTCGCCCGATTGCAGCATGGTATACACCGTCTCGTCCGGGGTGGGCGACGGCGTGGGCGCGACGGTGGGCGCGGGGGTGGGCACCTCGCCGATCTCGGCGATAGCGTCCTCGGCGCTCTTGCGGATGTCCCGAAGCTCCTTCATGGCGTCCTCGGCGAGGCACGACGCGCACAGCATCAGTGCGAGGACGAGTATCGCTATCCTTCTCATGGCTTTAACCCCTGTTCGCCGGGATGTCCAGCAGCCGGTTGGCGTGGGCGGTCTCCCCCACGGCCAGCAGCGCCCGCACGTAGGTGGAGGACGCCATGACGCTGCCGTCCATCACCGGGGCCACCACCAGCGCCCGGTAGCCCAGCTCCCCGGCCATCTTGCGGATGAGGTCGGCGTTTCCCTTGCCGTAGGCGCCGAAGGTGTAGTTCTCGCCCACCACGATGGCCCGCACGCGCATCTTCTCCACCAGGCTGCGCAGGTAGTCCTCCGGCGCGGTGGCGGCGAATTCGGGGGTGAAGGGCTTCACCAGCGCGTAGTCCGCGCCCAGGCGCTCGAACTTCAACAGGTTCTGCTGGAGCGTCAGCAGCGGCTTCGGCGCGCGCTCCGGCTTCAGCACCGACAGCGGGTGCCGGTCGAAGGTGCAGACCACGCTGCGGGCGTTCATGGACTTCGCCAGGGTCACCGCGTTGCGGATGAGCTCCTGGTGGCCGATGTGGACGCCGTCGAACATGCCCAGCGCCGCCACGCTGGCCTCCTCCAGGAACGCGATCTCGTCGTAGATGATCTTCATGTTTCAATCCCCCTGATATAGCATGGCCTTGAATTTCACGCTGCCGTCGGGCTGGGGCCGGCCGATGCCCGCGAAGCGCTCGCCCAGGTAGACCCGCACGGCGTCGGCCTCCGGCGCGGGCGCATCCAGCCACTTGGCCTTGAGCGGGTTGCCGTTGATGACCGCGTGCCGAAACTTTTCCCCCACCCGTACCGCGGGCAGGTGTTGAAGCGGCGCGTCCAGCGGCAGAAGCGCTGTCGCCAATTGATCCGACGATGCCAGCGCGTCGATCTGCTCGGCGGTCAGCGCGTCCTCGATCCTGAACACGCCCGCCGCCGTGCGCTCCAGCGTCAGCATGTGCCCGCCGCAGCCCAGTGCCGCGCCGATGTCGTTGCACAGCGTGCGGATGTACACGCCCTTGCCGCAGTCGATTTTCAAAAGATGCACGTCGCCCGGCTCCGCGCCCAGGTATTCGATCTGGTCCACCCGGCACCTCCGGGGCTCCAGCGCCACCGTCTCGCCGCGCCGCGCCAGCTTGTAGAGCCGCTGGCCGTCCCGCTTGAGGGCCGAGTACATGGGCGGCACCTGCTCGATGTCCCCGATGAAACTTGGGAGCGCGGCCTTCACGTCCTCCGGCCCCGCCTCGACGGGCAGGGTCCGCGTCACCTGGCCGGTGGCGTCCTGGGTGTCCGTCGTGACGCCCAGCTTGAGCCGCGCCACGTAGGTCTTTTGCTTGTCGATGATGTAGTCGAACAGCCGGGTGGCCGAGCCCACGCACACCGGCAGCACCCCCGACGCCTCGGGGTCCAGCGTGCCGCCGTGGCCCACGGAAGTGCCCCGGGGCAGGCGACGGCGCACGTAGACCACCATGTCCGAGGACGTGCGGCCCGTGGGCTTGAGCACGTTCAAAAAGCCGTTCATGTATCGCCCCCGATGGCCCGCGCCGCCAGCTCCAGCGCCTTTTGAAGCGCCGCGTCCACGGGCAGGTCCAGCGTCACCCCCGCGGCGCAGGCGTGCCCGCCGCCGCCCAGCGGCACTGCCACCGCCTCGGCCACGTCCAGCGGCTCCTTGGAGCGCAGGGACAGCTTGGTCTGCTCACCCCGCTCGTTGGCCAGCACGGCGCACTGGACGCCCTCGATCTCCAAGAGGTAATTGACGATTCCCTCGTTGTCCTCGGGGGTGGCGTTGGCGGTACTAAGCATCTCCTCCGTCAGCCGCGCCCAGGCGAGCCTGCCGTCTTTAGACACCTCGAGCCCCGCCAGCACCAGGCCCAGCAGCTTCGTGCGGCCATAGGTGCGGGTGCGGTACAGGCGCGTGGTGATGGCGTCCACCTGGATGCCCGCGGCGGCGCACTTCGCGGCGGCCTCGAAGGTCTGGGGCCGAGTGCAGGAGAAGTTGAAGTTGCCCGTGTCGGTGGAGATGGCCACGAACAGGCACTCGGCCACGTCCGCGGACAATTCGACCCCCATCGCCCGGATGACGTCCGTCAGCAGCTCCCCCACCGCCGCCGCGTCGCCGTCCAGCAGCATGACCTGGCCAAAGCCGGGGTTGGTGGCGTGGTGGTCGATGACGGCCTGTTCGGGGCAGCGGTCGAAGGCCCGCATGCCCGCCTCGCCCAGCCGCTCCCGGTCGGACACGTCCACGGCCACGGCGGTCGCCGGCGCGAAGGGCAGCGCCTCGCCGGGGTCGACGATGCGCTCGGCCCCGGGC
>JAFUWR010000137.1 GCA_017471125.1 Clostridia bacterium
TTATCGCTTTGGTTTTCCAAGGGAGCAGTGCTCCCGGCCCATTTGGGGGCCGTTCTGGACATTCTGGAATACTACGCTGAAAGGAGGATCGGAGCCTCGCTATGGACATTGTGGATGCCATAATACCGGCTCCGAATAATAGTAATAATAAAGTCCGCTTCATCTCTAAGCGCCTTTACTTCATCACTTCTAAAATCGCCATCTCCGTCAAGGTATCTCCACTCTAAATCATCAATATCTATTGCGCCGGAATCGTCTTTATCTCTCTCCAAGATAAAGATTTTCCCTCTTGTTTCCGATATACTTTCATCATAATTTGGAGATTGTAGCTCAAACAATGTAATTTGATGGTAGGCGTTATTATATTTTTCTATTTTGCTGTTTCTTGCATAGCTTGTTGAAATGAGTTTTTTTAGTCCAAGCGTTTCAAAGTTCTGCGCAAAGAAACGTGTAAAATTGCTCCATTCCGGGTCGTCGCACGGCAGCAGAATTGTTTTACCCCTAAACATATCGGGGTCATATTCCAAAAAGGCGTTTATCTCACGTTGAATATAGTCATACTGTGTATAGTATTCATCGAATTCCGTTTTATCCGCTTTTCTTAAATTCGCATTGTTCGCCATATCATTCGCCGCCTTTCTCCGCGTCGCTGTTTATCTCCACTATGTCGTCAAGCGTACAGTCAAGGGCGACACAGATTTTTGCTAAACTCTCCATTGCTACAAGTCCGTCTTTTCCCATTTTGGCAAGTATGTTCGTGCTGATGCCCGCCGCCTTGCGCATTTCCGTTTTCGTCATGCGCTTGTCGATCTGTAGGTCCCCGACATCAGCTTCTTGTGGAACTCCGTCTCCGCGAAGATGTCCTTCGTGCCGCGCTTCTTCACGGCTTCCCACCCTCCGCGTCGGTCGGGATGTGGCGTGCTTCCTGCCCTATTCTAACATATTACGCCCGCGCTTGTCCAGCGCCAAAACGGAGCGGGGCCAACGCATGAATTACGACAGTATTATGACGATATGAACACACGCCATTGTAGGGGCGGCTTTGCCTTCCCCTTTAGGGGAAGGTGCCCCCGAAGGGGGCGGATGAGGTCGCCGCCCGCCAGGTACAACGCTACGGGATGTACTCGGGCGGGCGCCGCAACGGCGCCCCTACGGTATAGTTCCGTCATTTGTTTGTCATAAAATCACAATTCATGCGTGAGCCGTACAGGACGGGGCGGGGAATGATCCCCGCCCCCGCTATGCCGCTCACGCCTCCGCGGCGGCCTCCACGGTGACGCTCTGCTCCTGGAGCTCCTTCTCGGCGATGAGGTCCTCGATGGTCTCCTTGGTGCGCATCAGCTCCTCCACGGACATGGTCTCGTAGTCCGCGCCGCGCTGCTTGATGTCCATGCCGTGGCGGCGCAGGAAGCCGTCCACCTTGTCCTCGTTCTTCTTGTAGGCATAGAAGCCCACGGCGCTGACGCCGACGCCGATCAATATGCCCTTCCACACGGAATTTCCGCTAAAGATCGCCATGACAAACCCTCCCTGTATTTAAGTCGTTCATAGGTATTTACCGCGCCCGGGTCAGCATCTCGGTGCCGCGGCGCAGCATCGCGCCGGCGAAGTCCGAATCGCTGCGCCGGTCCCTGACGGGGACGAGGGTCGTGCGGCTCCCGTCGCGCCGGACCAGATAGACCTGCTCCCGGGGCGCGCGGGGGATCAGGTGCCGCCCGAAGGTCGCCGCCCATGCCACCAGGCTCGCCTGGAAGCTGTTGGTCTTGCCGATGGAGTTGAGCAGGTAGATCACCGACATGACCTCCGGGTCGAAGCTGCCCTTGGTCTGCAGCTCCTGGTGCGCGTGCTCCACCACCGCGGCCAGCGTCGCGCCGGTGGAGAACCAGCGGCTGACGCCCGTCAGCGTGGAGCCCGCCAGGTTCAGCGCCCCGTCCGCGCCGATCAGCACCAGCGCCAGCGCCCCCGTGGGGCTCATCGAGAAGCCCGATTCCTCGGACCGCTTGACGTGCAATAGCTCCGTCCCCGCCTGCCCCGCGTAGACGGCGGCCAGGCGCTGGATGAGCTGCTCCTCCCGCACCCGCTCCGGGTCGTATTCGCACAGCAGCGTGCGTATGCGCGGGTTGTACCGGATGCGCTCCACGCCGTCCACGCCCGCAAAGATCGCCTCGCCCGGGATGGGCTTCTCCAGATGGATCCGCAGCCGGCCGGGGATGGCGTGCAGGACCTCAAAATGCAGCGCGCCGCGCTCTTCTCTCATGCCGCGCTCCTCCTTTGCTCAGCCGTCGATGGGCGGGAAAAACATCAGCCTCAGCGAATTGGCCACCACCAATATGGTGGACATGTTGTGCATCAGGGCGCTCATCATCACGGAGATGCCGCTGGACGCGCCGAGGATGAGGCCCACGGTGTTGATGCCGATGACCATCGCGAAGTTCTGCTGGACGATGCGCATGGTCTCCCGGGACAGGCGGCGCAGGGCGTAGATCATCATCGGGTCGTCCCGGCTGATGACTACGTCGCTGGTCTCGATGGCGATGTCCGTGGACTTGCCGCCCAGCGAGATGCCCACGTCCGCGTAGGCCAGCGCCGGGGCGTCGTTGATGCCGTCGCCCACCATGACCACGCCGTTGCCGTGGGTCTGGAGCTTCAGCACCGCCTCGGCCTTCTGCTCGGGCAGGAGCTGGGCCTGGTAGCCGTCCGCGCCCACAAGCTCCGCCACCAGCGCGGCCTGGGCCTCCAGGTCGCCGGTCAACAGCTCGATGTCGCCCACGCCGTCGTAGCGCAGGCTGTTCACGGCGCGGCGCACGTTCTCCCGGGGGCTGTCCACGGCGAACAGCACGCCCACGATATTTTCGTCCACGCCCACGTAGTTGGCGATGCTCCCGCCCGGGTCGGGCAGCGCCCGGCCCGCGGCCACGCCGTTCTCCCGCATATACTTGAGGTTGCCCACGCGCACCGTGCGGCCGTCCACCGTCGTGCGGCTGCCCCGGGCGACCTCGGTGACCACCTCGCCGTGGGCGGGGATGTCGATGCCCTGCTCCATGCCGTAGGCCAATATCGCCCCGGCCAGCGGGTGGGAGCTGGTCTCCTCCGCCGCCATCGCCAGCGCCAGCACGCGCCTTTCGTCCATGTCGTCCGTGAGCACCTGGGCCGACACGACCTTCGGCTTGCCCTCGGTGACCGTGCCCGTCTTGTCCAGCAGCACCGTGTTGGCCTCGCTCATCTGCTCGATGTACGCGCCGCCCTTGATGAGGATGCCCTGCTTCACCGCGGCGTTGATGGCCGCCGAGAAGGCCGTGGCCGTGGACAGCTTGATGCCGCAGGAGTAGTCGATGACCAGCATCTTGAGCGCCTTCTGCGCGTCCCGGGTCACCAGGCCCACCGCCAGGCTCAGCAGGAAGTTCAGCGGCACCAGGTAGTTCGAGAAGCGGTCGGCGTAGCGCTGGATGGGGGCCTTCTTCAATTCGCTGGCCTCCACCATGTCCACGATGCGGGACACCACCGTCTGGTCCCCCACCTTTTGCGCCTCGACGCGGATGTTGCCGTTCTTCACCACGGTGCCCGCGAACACCGGGTCCCCGGCGTGGCGCTCCGCGGGCACGAACTCGCCGGTGATGGCGCTCTGGTCCACCACCGCGGAGCCGGAGCGCACCGTGCCGTCCACGGCCAGCTTCTCCCCGGTGTGCGCCTCGATCAGGTCGCCCGCCCGCGCCGCCTGGATGGGCACCCGGTCCAGGGAGCCGTCGGCGTTCACCCGCCACACGCTGCCGTCCTCCACGGACAGCATCTGCTTGATGGAGGAGCGCGTCTTTTCGATGGTGTAGGCCGTCATCAGCTCGGCCATGTCCGACAGCGCCAGGATCATCAGCGCGGAGTTGGCGTTGCCCAGCAGGAGGCTCGCCACGATGGACGTGACGGTCAGGAAGTCGGCGTTGGGCCGGTGGTCCCAGCGCAGCCCCGCCCAGGCGCTTTTGGCGATGGGCGCGGACAGGCCCAGGCTCGCCAGCGCCTGCACGGACGTGAACCGCCCGAGGGTCCCCTGCGCGGCGCTCCCGGGGAGCGCGAAGTTCCCCAGCGCCATCGCGCCCGCGTTCACGGCCAGGCGCTTCGCCAGGGCGCTGACCGGCATGGACAGCTCGCCCGCGTCCTCCTGCCGGTTCGCGTGGCGGGAGCGGTAGACCGTCATCGCGTACTTCTGGATGACCAGGTTCGCCCGGTCCAGCATCGACGGGGCGTCCAGCCGCGCCGGGTCGTACTCCAGCAGCACGCCCGCGGTGGGCACGTTGACCCTCGCCCGGCGAACGCCCGCGATGCCCGCGAGCTCTGTCGCCAGCTCCCGGCGCTCGGCCTGTATGTACTCAAGCCCCGGCACCACCAGGCGCAGCCGCCCCGGCAGGCTGTGGGCGATGTGCGCCTTCATCCAATCCCGCGCGGATTCACGCTTCAACATGTCCTCGGACCTCTTTTACTCATTGGTATGCGGCAGGCGCAGCAGGAGCTGGCCGCGTATCCTGTCGGCCAGCGCGTCCTCCCGGACGTCCGATGCGCCCTCCAATTCCCGGGCCAGCTCCAGGCCGGTGTCCACCACGATGTCCACCCAGCGCAGGATCTGCCGGGCGCTGCCCGCCTCCGGCGCGTACAGCACCAGGATCGTGCCGATGCGCGGGTTCAGCCGGACCTCCCGCACGCAGGGCAGCAGCTTCAACACGTCCTCCACGTAGTGCAGGTAGGGCTTCGCCGCCTCGGGCAGCAGCGCGTGGCGCGAAAAGCACATGCGCAGGCGGCCGGGGATGTCACAGTCCACCCTCGGCCGCAGGCTCCGCCGGAGAAAGCCCTCCTCGAGCCTATTCATGTCCCCGGCCCCTGAAGATGTTGGAGGCCCACCACAAGAGCGTCGCCGCCCCGGGCAGCGTCGCGCCGTCCCGCATGAAGCCGCGCAGCGCCGCCAGCGCCAGCGCCGAGCCCGTCAGCATCCGGGCGTCCATGAGGCCGTTGGTCGCCTCCAGCACGCCGTGGTCGACGCTCTCCCAGATCGTCTTGAGGCCCGTCTCCATGCGGCTCGCGGGGCGCTTTTTGACGGCCTCGTCCAATCCCATCAGCTTGATGACCGCGCCCTCGACCACCGCCGCCTCGACCTGGCTTGGGTCGAAGTATATCAGCGCCGTGCAGGTGCGCGGGTTCAGCTCGACCTGCCGGACGGCCCCGGTGCCCTCGAGCTGCTGCTTCATCGCCTGGGCGGTCGCTTCCCGCGCCGACAGCGCCGGGATGTAAAGCCGCATCCGCCCCGGCAGGCTGGCGCGGACCTCGACCGCGCCCCGGAAGGACGGCAGCTTCAGCTGGTTCCGTTGGTTCCCCCCGGAGGCCGCCATCCACGCCGCCGCCGCGGCGATCGCCGCGTATGTGTAATCCATGTCGCTCACCCCGCCCCGGTCGTCCCGGCGTTTCGTGTATCAGATTATCCTAATTATACACGCTTTTGGGGCGTTTGTCCATCCGTGACGGTGAAAAAATACGATTTATCCGGTCACAGGGTCCACTCGGCGCTCGCGCCCTGGAGCTCGGCCATATGGCGGAAGATGCCGTCGCGCCTGGCCATCAGGTCGGCGGGCGCGCCCTCCTCGGCGACGCGGCCGTCCTTGAGCACCACGATGTGGTCCGCGGCCTGCACGGTGCGCATGCGGTGGGCGATGACCAGCACGGTCTTGCCCTTCAA
>JAFUWR010000138.1 GCA_017471125.1 Clostridia bacterium
CCAGCGTCGTCGCCGCCACGATCTCCTTCAGGCCGCCGCCCGCGACATCTTCCAATTCCTGATCGGTCAGCTCGACGGCTTCCAGCGCCTTGTTTTCCACGTTCTTCTTCATATCGTCCTTCATCGTGAAAACCTCCTTTTTCGGTCGGTCATGTGTTTTTCTGTTTTCTGGGGACATTATATCACGGGAATGGTCACAAAACCATCACACGTTTAGAACAGATTTTTGGCGAATCGAATAAAATCTGCCAAAATAGCCGATGATAGGGACAAATCCCACGGGGAAGGAAGGGATCGTTCTGGATCGTCGGTTTATCCTATTGGCGCTATTGATCGTCATATTGGGGGCTTCGGCGGGGGCCGAGGCGTCGTCGGACTGGGTGCGGCTGCACGTGGTCGCGGACAGCGACGGGGCGGCGGCGCAGGCGCTGAAATTGGAGGTGCGGGACGCGGTCTTGGCGGCGTCGCGGGCGCTGCTCACGGGGGTGGAGGACGCGGAGACGGCCTGGGAGGTCGTCAGCGGGCAGATCCACACCCTCGAGATCGCGGCGAAGGCGCGGGCGTCCATGCTGGGCTTCGGCGGGCCGGTGGCCTGCGAGGTCGGGGTGTTCCCGTTCCCGGACAGGACCTACGGCGGCGTGACCGTGCCCGCCGGGGACTACCGGGCGCTGCGGGTGGTCATCGGCGCGGGGCGGGGGCGCAACTGGTGGTGCGTGCTGTTCCCGTCGCTGTGCGACCCGTCCATGCTGGCGGACGACCCGCCGGCGTTCCGGTCGGTGGTCTGGGACTGGCTGGCCGGGCTGTTCGGGGGTGAGGCGTCGTGAGGCGAATGATCGCGGTGCTGCTGGCGTGCCTGCTGCTGTGGTCGGCCCCGGCCCGGGCGGCGGTGCTGGAGGTCGGGTCCACGGGCACGGCGGTGACGCAGGTGCAGAAGAAGCTCATCCAGTGGGGGTACCTGTCCGGGTCCGCCGACGGGAGGTATGGGGCCAAGACCAAGTCGGCGGTGGAGGCGTTCCAGCGGAAGAACGGCCTGTCCGTGGACGGCAGGGTCGGCCCGGCCACCGCCGCGGCGATGGGGGTGACCCTGAGCGGGGCGTCGTCGGGCGGGTCCACGGCGGCGTCGGCCACCATCATCTCCGCCGACCACCGGCTGCTGTCGAAGCTGGTGTACGCCGAGGCCCGGGGCGAGAGCTACAAGGGCCAGGTGGCCGTGGCGGCGGTGGTGCTGAACCGGGTGGCCAGCGCGTCGTTCCCGAACACCATCTCGGGCGTCATCTACCAGTCCGGGGCGTTCTCCTGCGTCAGCAACGGCTCCATCAACAACACCCCGGACGCCACGGCCATCCGCGCCGCCCGGGACGCGCTGAACGGCTGGGACCCCACCGGCGGGTGCCTGTATTACTACAATCCCAAGGCCACCAGCGACCAGTGGATACGCACGCGGACGGTCAAGACCGTCATCGGGAACCACCGCTTCGCGGTTTGAGGAGGGGACGGACATGCAGAAAACACACATCCTCGCGGACGCGCGCGACCGGGACTGGCAGCGGGCGGGGCTGGTGGCGCTGGCGATGCTGCTGGCGGCGGTGACGGTGTTCGCCGTGGCCCAGACCCGGGCGCTGGCGACGGCCAACGCCCGCATCGACGCGGTGGCGCAGAAGGCGTTCTACGAGACCTGCGAGCTGACCGAGGGGCTGGCGGTGAACTTCCGCAAGCTGCTGGTGGCCGGGGAGCCGGGGCAGGTGCAGGCACTGCTGAACGAGACGGCGCTCCAGGCGCAGGGGGCCATGAGCAACCTGGCGCTGCTGCCGCTGGGGCAGGACACGGTGTCGGCCACGCTCAAGTTCATCAACCAGGCCGGGGACTTCGCCCGGGCGCTGTCGGAGAAGCTGGCCGACGGCGGGACCATGACCGGCGACGACTACGCCACCCTCGAGACCCTGTCCGAGACGGCGGCGGCGTTCTCGGTGGGGCTGGCGCGGCTGCTGGATCGGTACGAGCGGGGCGAGGCGGTGTTCGGCGAGGACGCCGCGGACCCGGAGAGCCTGTATCCCATCGCGAACCCGGCGGGGGAATATCCTGTGTTGCTCTATGACGGGCCGTTCTCCGACGGGCGGACGGACGGGGAATTCAAGGCGCTCGAGGGGCTGCCCGAGGTGGATGAGGCCCAGGCCCGGGAGGCGCTCGTCGCGTTCATCGGCCAGCAGCAGCCGCTGGAGGTGCGCTATACCGGGGAGGCCAGCGTGCCGGTACCGTGCTATGAGTACGACGTGCGGTTCGGGGACTACGACCTGAGCGCCGGGGTGACAGTTGCCGGGGGACAGGTGCTGTACATGCTGTGCGACACGGCGGTGGACGGGGCGAGCATCACCCAGTCCGAGGCCGTGGACGCCGCGCAGGCGTTTCTGATCGCCCGGGGCTACGGCAACATGGAGATGAGCTATTTGAGCCAGTTCGACGGCATCGCCACCGTCAACTTCGCGGCGCTCCAAAACGGGGTGGTGATGTACCCCGACCTGGTGAAGGTGCAGGTGTCGATGCGGGACGGCGCGGTCATCGGGCTGGAGCCGGCGGGGTATCTGATGAACCACGTGGAGCGCACGGTGGCGCTGCCGACGCTGACCGCCGACGCCGCCATGGCCCGGGTGGGCGCGACGCTGACGCCGCTGAACGCGCGGCTGTGCGTCATCCCCGAGAACGGCGCGGAATACCTGTGCTACGAGGTCAGCGCCACCGACGGGGCGGGCACGTTCCTGGCGTACATCGACGCCATGACCGGCGTGGAGCGGGAGCTGATGGAGGTCGTCACCGACGGCGAGAGCTCCTTCGTGATGTGACGGAGGCGGCCCATGACGACGATGATGGCACCCCCGCGGGCGGCGGCGCATACGATGGAGCATCCGATGTATGCGGAGCGTGATAGCATGATCTCACGAGGCGACCTATTCAGCGCCTGCCTGGACCCGGTGGTGGGGTCGGAGCAGGGCGGCATCCGCCCCGTGCTGGTGATACAGAACGACGTGGGCAACCGCCACAGCCCCACCGTGATCGTCCTGGCGGTGACCGGGCAGCTCAACAAGGCGCGGCTGCCCACCCACGTGCCCATCGCCTGCGAGGGCACCGGGCTGGTCAAGGACAGCGTGGTGCTGGCGGAACAGATACGTACCCTCGACAAGCGCCGCCTCCGGGAGCGCATCGGCGCGCTGCGGCCCGAGGTCATGGCAAGGGTCAGCGAGGCGGTGAAGATTTCACTGGGGTTCGGGGAGGGATGTTGACAACACAAGCGGGAGGATGATACAATGCCGAGTGTGGAGTGTTGAGAGTGGAGAGTGGAGTTCAGGTGCAAATCCTACGGATTTGTTTTTATTAGATGGTGACAAAGGAAGGAAAGTGCGTTTGCCGCTGTGCTTGAATAAAAAGAGATCCGGCAGGATCTCCACCACAACTCCACTCTCCACACTCCACTCTCAACACTGAAAAAGCAGATACACGAGAATAGAGGTACCCACATGTCCTACGTCAAGAAGCTCCTTCGCCGCCTGTGCGTCCTGCCCATCGGGGCGTCGTTCGCGATCGCGGCGGGGAGCTTCATCTACCTGGGCTGGGCGCTGGGGCATGGCGGGCCGGCGTGGACGGACTACCTGGCGTACCACCTGTCCACCTACGGGCTGGTGGTGGCGGTGACGGCGCTGATGCGGGCGATCCCGGCGGCGTGGGAGCGGCTCAAGGCGTCGGGACCGGCGCGGCGCTTAGCGGCGTCGCCCATCGGGGTGGTGCTGCGGCTGGACGCGGCCTTCCGGGCGTGGGTGGCGCTGTGGCTGACGATGGCGTGGAACGTGGTGGTCGCCGGGGTGAAGCTGGCGGCGGGCGTGGCGCTGGGGTCCCAGTGGCTCAAAACGCTGGGGGTCTACTACCTGCTCCTGGCGGCGGTGCGGCTGATGCTGGTGTCGCCGTTCACGCCGGTGGCGGGCCAGGGCTGGCGGCGCTACCGGGGCTGCGGGCTGGCGCTGTTGGGGATGAACGGCGTGCTCATCGTGATGGTGGCGCAGATATTGCGGCAGCAGGGCGGCTTCCACTATCCCGGGCCGCTGATCTACCTGATGGCGCTGTACGCCTTCTGGGCGATGATCAGCGCCACCGTGAAGCTGGCCCGGCTCCACCGGCGGCAGGACCCGCTGCTGTCCGCGTCCCGGGCGGTGTCGCTGACCGCGGCGATGGTGTCCATGCTGGCGCTGGAGACCGCGCTCATCGACCGCTTCGGCGAGGACCCCATATTCCATCGCAACATGACCGCCGCGGTGGGCGGCGCGGTGTGCATGATCGAGGTCTGCATGGCGGTCTATATGATACATAGGGGAAATCGAGAAATGAAATAAGGCCCTGCCGGTCGGCAGGGCCTTGTCGCGTCCGATCAGACCTTCGGCAGGGCGTCGAAGCCCTTCTGGAGCTCCGCGTCGGTGGGGATGTAGTCGGACATGAGGCCGTCGTGATACTTTTCGTAGGCCACCATGTCGAAGTAGCCGGTGCCGGTCAGGCCGAAGAGGATGGTCTTGGCCTCGCCGGTCTCCTTGCACTTGAGCGCCTCGTCGATGGCGACGCGGATGGCGTGGCTGCTCTCGGGCGCGGGGAGGATGCCCTCGACCCGGGCGAATTCCTCGGCGGCCTCGAACACCTTGGTCTGCTCCACGGCGCGGGCCTCCATGTAGCCGTCGTCGTAGAGCTGGGAGAGGATGCTGCTCATGCCGTGATAGCGCAGGCCGCCGGCGTGGTTCGGGGCGGGGATGAAGCCGCTGCCCAGGGTGTACATCTTCGCCATCGGGCAGACCATGCCGGTGTCGCAGAAGTCGTAGGCGTATTTGCCGCGGGTCAGGGACGGGCAGGACGCCGGCTCCACGGCGATGAACTGGTAGTCCGCCTCGCCGCGCAGCTTTTCGCCCATGAACGGGCTGATGAGGCCGCCCAGGTTGCTGCCGCCGCCGGCGCAGCCGATGATGACGTCGGGCTTGATGCCGTACTTGTCCATGGCGATCTTGGTCTCCACGCCGATGACCGACTGGTGCAGCAGCACCTGGTTTAAGACGCTGCCCAGCACGTAGCGGTAGCCGGGATTGCTGACGGCGACCTCCACGGCCTCGGAGATGGCGCAGCCCAGGCTGCCGGTGGTGCCGGGGAACTGCTCCAATATCTTGCGGCCCACGGCGGTGGTGTCGGACGGGGAGGGCACCACGGACGCGCCGTAGGTGCGCATGACCTCGCGGCGGAAGGGCTTCTGCTCGTAGCTGACCTTGACCATGTAGACCTTGCAGTCCAGCTCGAAGTAGGAGCAGGCCATCGACAGCGCCGTGCCCCACTGGCCCGCGCCGGTCTCGGTGGTGACGCCCTTCAGGCCCTGCTGCTTGGCGTAGTACGCCTGGGCGATGGCGGAGTTGAGCTTGTGGGAGCCGGAGGTATTGTTGCCCTCGAACTTATAGTAGATCTTCGCGGGCGTGCCCAGCTTCTTCTCCAGGCAGTAGGCGCGCACCAGCGGGGAGGGGCGGTACATCTTGTAGAAGTCCTGGATCTCCTGGGGGATGGGGTACTCCCGGGTGTCGTTGTCCAGCTCCTGCTTCACCAGCTCCTCGCAGAACACGCCGGACAGCTCCGCGGCGGTCATCGGCTGGAGGGTGCCGGGGTTCAGAAGCGGCGCGGGCTTGTTCTTCATGTCGGCGCGGACGTTGTACCAATACTTCGGAAGCTCGCTCTCGGAGAGGTAGATCTTGTAGGGGATGTTGTTGATGTCGCTCATGGTTCCGTCTCCTTTCGTCTCGCGGGACAGAAAAAAACCCTGTCCCAGTTGTGTTTGCTGGGACAGGGATCGTATCATATCACCCTGCGGTGCCACCCGGCTTGACGCGCATGCGTCCGCTCGTCACCGTACTGTCATACGGCATCCTTTCGTAACGGAGGGGACTCCGTCGCCCCTACTGGGCACGCGGCCGTTCGGTTTGCCCTCGGAAGCCCATTCATCCGCGCCGTCCATGCCGCGATCCCACCCTCCGCGACTCTCTGTGACGCCCGCACGCGGGTTACTCTTCTTCCTCGTCGGTTTACGTGATTATAGCATGGGGGAGGGGAGGGTGTCAATAGGAAAGCGCTGCTGTGTTAATATTTTAACACAGCAGCGCTCTAAATCGCGCTATTTGAGTATCCGGCGTCCCCAGCTGAACACGCGGTTGTAGTAGCCGCTGGCGACGGAGCTGACCACGACCTTGTGGCCGCCCGAGGAGGCGTGGATGAAGCAGTTGCCGCCCAGGTAGATGCCCACGTGGTCGCAGAGGTCGGAGTCGGAGATGGTGTTGAAGAAGATCAGGTCGCCGCGCTTTAAGCTGCTGATGGAGCTGATCTTGGTGTAGGCGCTGTCGTAGCCCTGGGAGTACGCGGTGCGCTTGAGGTTCACGCCGGCCTTCTTGAAGGAATACTGGGTGAGGCCCGAGCAGTCGAAGGAGGACGTGCCCGTCGCGCCGTAGACGTAGGGCTTGCCCAGGTTGGACTGGGCCACGTAGATCACGTACTCGAGCTTCTGGGCGTTGGACATGCCAGAGGAGAAGGACGAGGTCGTGGATTTCAGCGACGACGGCATGGTGGTCACATAGGTGCTGGACAGCGTGACGGTGCCCGAGGGGGTGACCACGCTGGAGCCGGAGGAGGACGAGGTGTCGTCCGCGGCCTTGACGCTGGACGGGCGGCTCACCGCGCCGGTGGACCACATGGCCTTGAGCGTGGCGGCGTTGGCCGTGCCGGTGACGGAGATGCCGTTGCCCTTCTGGAACAGGCTGACGGCATTGGCGGTGGTGGTGCCGTACTCGCCGTCCAGGCTGCCGGCGCGGGTCAGGTAGCCCAGCGCGTACAGCCGCATCTGGAGCCGGGACACCATGTCGCCGGCGTCGCCATTGGACAGGTTCGCGGACAGGATGGGGTCCTTGGGCGCGGCCCCGCCGTAGAGGATGCGCTGGAGCGCCTGGTCGGCGGTGCCGGTCTCGTCCAGCCCGCAGGCCGCCTGGAACCGCTTGATGGCGGCGGTGATGGCGGAGCTGTCGGGGGTGGAGGTCACCGTGCCGTCGTAGTAGCCGTAGGTCAGAAGCGCCTTGACCAGCGTCTGCATGGCGGTGCCGGTGCCGCTGACGGTCTGGTACTCGGTGCGGCTCAAATACTTGATGGGCACGTACACCATGCCGCTGCCCGCGGCCACGCAGGCCCACTTGAGGTCGGTGGAGTAGGCGATGACCACCACGGTGTCGCCCAGGTCCAGCGGCGTGGCGTTGGCGGTGGTGGAAGCATTGTCGTAGCTCACCGCGTCGGGGTCGATGACGGTGGCCTCGAAGTCGGCCTTCTTGTAATCGGAGGGCAGGTCGTCCGGGTCGGCGGCCACGGCGGACAGCGCGGTGGCGCTGATGAAGCCGTACTTGCCGTCCTTCTCGATGTAGGCCCAGTTGTCCTCCACGGAGATGACGTTGAGCACATCGCCCCACATCACCGCGCCCAGGGCGGTGGTGGTGTCCCCGGCCAGCCGGTAGACCATGACGCTCTCCTCGGTGACGGTGGCCTTCACGGCGCCGGTCAGGGAGGGCTCCGCGGTGGCGACGGGGGTCGCGCCGTCGCCCGGCTTGGTCAGGCTGCCCACGGCGCAGAAGCCGTAGATGCCCTCGTATTCGATGTAAGCCCAGGCGTCGTTCCACTTGATGACGTTGACCTCGTCGTCCTCGTCCAGGATCAGCAGCTTCGCCGCGCCGGTGCTGGCGGTCTTGTAGACGGTCAGCGATTCGGCGTTGACCTGGGCGCGGAAGGAGCCCTCCGTGGAGGGCGCGGCGGTGGGCGAGATGGTGGGGGAGGCGCTGAGGCTGAGCCCCGCGGCCTCGCAGTACCCGTAGTGGCCGTCCAGCTCGATGTAGGCCCAGGTGCCGTTCTGGGACACCAGGTTCACGGACTGGCCCTTCTTGAGGGTGCCCAGCTTCGTGGAGGAGGCGCTTTCGGACTTGTAGACCGGGAGCTTCGCCGCGGCCACGGTGACGGCCAGGGTCAGCGGCTCGTCGTCGTCATCGTCGTCGTCCGGGACGATCTCGTCCTTCTGGAGGCTCGTGACCGCGCAGTAGCCGTAGTTGCCGTCCAGCTCGATGTAAGCCCAGGTGCTGTCCCAGGTGACCACGTTGACCTTCTGCCCCTTCTTGAGGGTGCCCAGCTTTTTGGAGCCCTCGCTGGCGCTCTGGTAGACGGGCATGGAGGCCACGGCCACGGTGCCCTCGGTGGCGGTGATGGCGGGGGTGGAGCTATCTGTGGTCGAATCGACGGGCTGCCAGTCGTCGTCCGCCTCGGTCAGGTCGGACAGGCGGATATAGCCCACCGCGCCGTCCTTCTCCACCTCGGCCCATTCCTCCGACGTGGCCAGCACGTACAGCTTCGCGCCCTTCTTCACCTTCGCGGACTTCGCGCCGTCGGTAGGGGTCTGGTAGACCGTGGCGTCGGCCTTCACGACGGCCTTCTGCGCCACGTCCTCCACCGCCTGCATGTCCGACACCTTCGCGTAGCCGGTCCTGCCCTTGTAGCTGATGGCCGCCGTGCTGCCGGAATACGCCGTGATCCGCACGACGGTGTCCTGCTCCAGCGTAGCCAGCGCCTGCGACAGCTTGGCGTCCTTGTAGACCGTCATGCTGCTCGATGTGACGATGGCCGAAAAGGTCTCCGCCATCGCCGGGACGGAGATGCTCATAAGCAGCACCACCGTCAGGATCATCGCTGTTATGCGGTTTCTTCCGTTCTGTGTGATCTTCATCGTATTCTCCTCGGTATTCGGGCGGCTTGACTGCGCGGCCGCGAGTATTGTTGCGTCAAGGGCATACTGCCCCCGTCCTCTTGATAATTTCGACGGGGGCATAGAAAATCCTTCAATTTGAAATGTAATAAAAATAAGCCTGAATTATGATCGTAACAGGTTGTAATAGAATTGTAATAGAGGGATTAGGGAGTAGGGAGTAGGGAGTAGGGAGTAGGCAGTAGGGGTTACGGTGACATGTAGGGGCGCTGCTCTCAGCGCCCGCCGGGAACAGGGAACAGGCAACAGGGAACAGGGGTGACGACCTCTCCGTCATTTGCGGCGCAAATGCCACCTCTCCTGAAAGGAGAGGCAAGGGGGGTCACGACTGTACGCGGCAGCCTTGGCTCGCCCCCGTGAGGGGGAGCGCTGGCGCGTAGCGCCTGAGAGGGGGGACCCGGGGACCTCATCCGTCTTGCGCGTCGCGCAAACCACCTTCCCCCGAGGGGTCGG
>JAFUWR010000139.1 GCA_017471125.1 Clostridia bacterium
GCCACCGCCGCGGAGGTCCCCGCCGCCAAGGCGCCCACCGCCAGCGTCATCCGCTGCGCCGCGGGCCAGGTCATCCAGCCCGTCGAGGGCAACGTCATCCCCTACACCGACATCCCCGACGACACCTTTGCCAGCGGCGTGCTGGGCGAGGGCGTCGGCGTGCAGCCCACCGGCGAGGTCGTGTTCGCGCCCTTTGACGGCGAGGTCACGTCCGTGGCCGAGTCGAAGCACGCGGTGGGCCTGGAGGCCAACGGCATGGAGCTCTTGATCCACGTGGGCGTGGACACCGTGGCCATGAACGGCGACGGCTTCAACTGCGTGGTCAGCGAGGGCGACCAGGTCAAGGCCGGCCAGCCGCTGATCTACTTCGACCGCGCAAAGATCAAGGCCGCCGGGTATTCCGACACCGTGGCCGTGCTGCTGACCAACTCCGAGGACCTGGAGGGCGTCGAGCTGGGCGCAAAGTAAACCGCATTGGGCGAACGCCGCGGGGACGTCGTCGTCCCCGCGGCGTTCGGACACGATATATGGGAAGGAGAAATGCACTATGATTTCTATCCAGGGAAAGGGCGTATCCACCGGCGTCGCGCTGGGACCCCTCTACTATTATCAGCGTGCCAAGAGCACCATCCGCCGCTACGAGGTGGAGGACGCCGCCGCCGAGTGGGACCGCTTCAAGGCGGCCCAGGCGAAGGCCATCGAGCAGCTGGGCGAGCTGGCCGAGAAGGCCAAGGCGGAGGCCGGCGAGGAGGCCGCGTTCCTGTTCGAGACCCACCAGATGATGGCCGAGGACATGGACTACGAGGAGGCCATCGAGGGCCTCATCAAGGAGGACAAGCTGAACGCCGAGGCCGCGGTCACCGACACCGCCGCCCAGTTCGCCGACATGTTCGCCCAGATGGACGACACCTACATGCAGGCCCGCGCCGCGGACGTGAAGGACGTGTCCGGCCGCATCATCGGCATACTGACCGGCGTGGTGCAGGGCGGCATCGACTCCCCGGTGCCCGTGGTGCTGGCCGCGGACGACCTGGCCCCCTCCGAGACCGTGCAGCTCGACAAGGCGAAGATACTGGCCTTCATCACCGAGGGCGGCTCCGGCTCCAGCCACACCGCCATACTGGCCCGCACGATGGGCATCCCGGCCATCATCGGCGTGGGCGACCAGCTCAAGCCCGAGTACGAGGGCCGCGAGGTCATCGTGGACGGCTCCACCGGCAACGTGGTCATCGACGCCGACGACGCCACCCGGCAGCGCATGCTCGCCAAGCGCGAGGAGCAGCTCAAGCGCCTGAAGCTCCTCGAGCAGCTCAAGGGCAAGGAGAACGTCACCGCCGACGGCCAGAAGATCAAGGTGTTCTGCAACATCGGCAACCCCGAGGACGTGGCCGCGGTGCTGTCCAACGACGGCGGCGGCATCGGCCTGTTCCGCTCCGAGTTCCTGTACCTGAACTGCTCGGACTATCCCTCCGAGGACTACCAGTTCGAGGCGTACAAGAAGGTCCTCTCCGACATGGACGGCCGCGAGGTGGTCATCCGCACGCTGGACATCGGCGCGGACAAGCAGATCGACTACTTTGAAATGCCCAAGGAGGAGAACCCCGCGCTGGGCAACCGCGCGCTGCGCATCTGCCTGAACCGGCCCGAGATCTTCAAGACCCAGCTGCGTGCGCTGTACCGC
>JAFUWR010000140.1 GCA_017471125.1 Clostridia bacterium
CCCGCGATAGCCGCCGCCGCAAGCCCGAGGGACGAAGGGGCGACCGCAAGCGGGACAGGCGGTCATAAATCCCTGCCCATAGTCAGGACGGTTGCGTAATGCCAGTACATTTGTTATAATGGTCCCATCGACAATACCCACGCGAAGGAGGGGGCGACACGTGCGATACGCTGAGGAACAGCGGCCCGCCGCGTTCAGGAAGATGCTTCAAGAGATGAAGCCCTGCTTCTGGGACGCGGACATCGACGCGCTGGACATGGACGAGAACGCGCCGTACATCATCACGCGCCTGCTCAACGCGGGTGGCATGGCGGGCTATTGCTGGACGGTGGACCTCTATCCGGAATCGGCCATCGCCTACGCCGTCATCCATCGCAGGGACATGCACCCCATCGTGCGCAACTTCATGGCCTCGCGCTGTCATATCCCCAAGGAGCAGCTCGTCAACGCGCCCGCTTGGAGGTAGAAATGTTTTTTGAGATAATGGATGAGAAGCGGACGGCTTGTCTGCGGACATTGACGGCCATCCCCGAGATCAAGGATTTCTATCTGGCGGGGGGCACGGCGCTCTCCTTGCAGCTCGGTCTGCGCGAGTCCTTCGACTTTGATTTCTTTTCGCAGCGGAGGTTCAATGCGGACGCCGTGTGCGCGGCGATCCGGGAGCGCTTTGAGCGCGTTCACGTCAACCATATGGACGCGGACACCTGCGACCTGCTGGCGGATGACATCCGGGTCAGCCTCATGCGCTATCCCTATCCGCTGGTTGCCGCACCCGTTCGGGGACAGGGGGACTGGGAGGCGCTTTCGCTGGCCGGTATCGAAGATATAGCGGTCATGAAGCTGTCGGCCATCGGCGGCAGGGGAGCGCGAAAGGATTTCTATGACCTGTATCAGATCTATCAGCGGTGCCCGTCCTTCGACAGCGAACGCCTGCTTTTGAACGCGAGACAGAAATTCGGGGAACAGGCGAACCTGAACTATATGCTGATGGGGCTGACCTTCTTTGACGACGCGGAGGCGGAAGCACTGCCCAGGCTGTTCGTCGACGCGGACTGGGAGGCCATCAAGCGCTTCTTCGTCCGGGAACAGCAGCGCCTGTTCGCCATCGACGAGGCTCGCTTCCGAAGCGGGTCGGATAAATGACCACGGCTCCTTTTACAGACGACGCAAGAGGGCGGCCCCTTTCAGAGCCGCCCTCTTGATCATCCTTGATTTTCTTACTTTCCGAAATACCGCTTCAGCAGGCCGGCGAACGCCTTGCCGTGCCGGGCTTATGGAAAGCAATCTACCATGATTTTGACAGGGTCAGACAGCGGAATGTAAGCATCATATGTTACCGGCTCGTATGTTTTCACATTGACAGTGCCTGTGATATGCCACTGCGTTTCCACTTGTTCTACATCAAAGTTCATATCGATCACGTGCCAGTTGTTTCGGCTGAACAAATAAACCGAGATGGGCAATTCATCAGGGCCGACTGTCCAGTCATAACTGCCGTATTCTCCACCCGCGGCGGAAAAACGATAAACCTGGCTGTCATCGCCTTGGTGAAACGTCACCGATCCATGTATCTTGGGAATAATGACCAGCAGATTGGTCTGTTGCAGGAACCAAAGCATCCCTGCGACGAGCGCAAGCACGATCAGAATGATGAAAACTGTCTTAAATCGTTTATTCATTGTTCTTTGGGAAAAAGGCGGCAGAAAACTCCGCCGCCTTCAAATCCATCATTACTTCCCGAAGTACCGCTTCAGCAGGCCGGCGAACGCCTTGCCATGCCGGGCCTCGTCGCGGGCCATCTCATGCACGGTGTCGTGGATGGCATCCAGGTTGAGGGCCTTGGCGCGCTTGGCGAGGTCGGTCTTGCCGGCGGTGGCGCCGTTCTCGGCCTCGACGCGCATCTTGAGGTTCTTCTCGGTGGAGTCGGTGAGCACCTCGCCCAGCAGCTCGGCGAACTTGGCGGCGTGCTCGGCCTCCTCGAAGGCGGCGGTCTTCCAGTACTCGCCGATCTCGGGATAGCCCTCGCGATAGGCGACGCGGCTCATGGCCAGGTACATGCCGACCTCGGAGCACTCGCCGTTGAAGTTGGAGCGCAGATCGGCGATGATGTCCTCGGGCGCGCCCTGCGCGACGCCGACGACGTGCTCGGCGGCCCAGGTCATCTCCTCGGACTGCTCGATGAACTTGCTGGCGGGCGCCTTGCAGACGGGACAGAACTCGGGCGCGGCCTCGCCCTCATAGACGTAACCACAGACGGAACAGACGAACTTCTTCATGTTATGATCCTCCTTGATGCCCGCGCGCGCGGGACTTGTTTTCATATATTATATACCATATCGGCGCTTTTGTGAATCATTTTCGGGGAAAAAATTTTCCTATGGAAGCGGCCGCGCGGATCGCGCGGCCTTTTCAACAGATCAGGTGTTTCAAATCGTCCACGAGGGCGTGATAATCGTCAGAGTAGATCTCAAGCTGTATCGGTCTTGCCCGTTGCAGGCTGCAAACCCCGAGCACGGATTTGGCGTCCACCTGATAGCGGCCCTGACGAAGCAGGATGGTAAAGGGGTATCGGTTCGTGATGTTGACCAGGTCGCTCACCTGTTGAGGGTGTTTGAGGGCAATGTCCACGGCTTTCAATGCTTTCACCTCCTGACGTTTAGGATCCGGGCGAAAAGGTTTTCCGCTATTATAAAAGTTTATAGCTTATTATAACATAAATCTTTGACGAACGCAACCCTTAACACGCCCTTATCACGGTCATCAAAAAATATTATGACGGTCAAAACGGATATTTCAGTTTTGTGAAGATTTGGGGGCAAAAAGCCGCGATGTTTGGTTGACAATTTCGATTCCTTAATATATAATGGTTATTGATTAATAGATGGGGGAAGATTATGGATTTCAAACAGCTCGAGGCCTTCGTCGCCGCGGTGGACGAGGGCAGCTTTTCCAACGCCGCCGACCGCTTGCAGCTCTCGCAGTCGATGGTGACGATCCACATCCGCAACCTGGAGCGGGAGCTGGGCACGCGCCTGTTGAACCGCACCACCCGCTCGATGGAATTGAGCCAGGACGGCCGCACGTTCTACGGCTACGCCCGGGAGATGCTCAAGCTCAACCGCGACAGCATCATGGCCCTGAGCCGCGCCGACAAGGACGGCAAGACCATCGAGATCGTCGCCACGCCCTACATCAGCCGCTACTACCTGACGGACTGGGTGGTGGGCTTCAACCGCCTGCACCCGGACGTGAACTTCAAGTTCGTCACCAGCAACAATTCCGAGATCCACGGGCGGCTGGAGCAGGACGGGTGCGAATTCGCGTTCTGCAACATGAAGATCATGAATTCGGACTACGCCGTGCGCCACTGCGGGGTGGCCGACCCGGTGGTCATCACACCCAACGCGCCGCGCTTCCGCGCCATCCAGGGCGGCAGCTTCCCGCTGGCGCTGTTGAGCGAGGAGCCGATGATCACCCGCAGCAGCACGTCCACGCTCCAGCAGGAGTTTATGCGCTGGCTCAAGCTGTACGTGCCCGAGGCGAAGCTCAAGGTCGCCGTGGCCATCGACGACACCGAGACCATCAAGCGGCTGGTGGTGGCGGGGGTGGGCATCTCCGTCATCTCCGAGGTGGCCGTGCGCCGCTACGTCAAGGAGGGCCGGGTGCTGTCCTTCCCGCTGGAGGGCACCATGCCGTATCACCTGTACTTCGTCTATAAGAAGAAATACCTCTCGCCCGAGCAGGTGCTGTTCCGCGATTACGTGCTGGGGGAGATCGAAAGACCGGGGTCCGAGGCGTGAGCCGGGACCCCTTCCTTAGTTTTGGCAAAAAGCATATTGTAATCATGCCAAAAAAATGATAAAATATATATAACTGCGCGCGCCCGCGGCGGGTCCGTGGGGGAGCGCGCTCGGGTGAGGAGGTCAAGATGAAGAGAAGAATCGTCGCCGCGCTGATGGGCCTCGCGCTTTTGGGCGGGGCGGGACGCGCCGAGGGCAAGATCGAGCAGGTGTTCGCCGATGGCGACCGGCTGGTCCAGGAGGACTACACGGTGGACGGCGGCGTGCTGGCCATCGGCCCGCAGGGCTTCGCGCGGCACACGCTGGAATACGACGACGCGGGCGAGCTGGCCCGGGAGACCTATTTCGACGACCGCCTGAATCCCGCGCCCAACCGGGAGGGCGTGGTCATCCGGGAGATCGCCCGGGACGATGCGGGCCGGGTGTCGGAGGTCTACTACTATGACGCCGAGGGCATGCCCATGGCCCCGTCCGGGGTGGGCGCGTTCATCGAGCAGTACGGCTATGACGACGCGGGCAACGTGGCCCTCGTCCGCTATTTCGACGCCGCCGGGGACCCGATGCCCGGGCGGCAGGGCTGGGCCTCGGCGCGTTACGAGTACGACGACGCGGGGCGCGAGGTCTACGCCCGCTACTACGACGCCACCGGCACCGTCTGCCTGAACGCGGACGGCTACGGCGCGAAAAAGACCGATTATGATGAAGCGGGCAATCCCGTGCGCGAGGAATATTACGACCAAAACCTCGCCCTCGCGCCCAACGGGGACGGCGTCACCGTGAAGGTCACCACCTATGACGACGCGGGCCATGCCACCGAGATCCGCTACCTCGACGCCGAGGACAAGCCCGATATGCCCTGGAGCATCGGCGCGAGCGTGGAGCTGCGCGGCTATGACGACGCGGGGCGGCTGACCTATATCCAGTATTGCGACGCGGCCTACGTGCCCGTGGACGGCGTGTGGGGCTGGGCGCGGGTCGAGTATACCTATGATGAAAACGGCAACGCCGTGGAGGAGCGCTGGTTCGACGCCGCGGGCGAGCCCGCCGCCAGCGCCGAGGGCTACGCCAGCGTGCGGCGCAAGTTCGACGACGCCGGAAACGCGGTGCGCGAGGCGTTTTACGACGCCGACGGCAACGCCGCGCCCAACGGCGAGGGCGTGATCGCCGTGGAGCGGGCCTACGACACCCAGGGCCGGGTCATCCAGAATCGCTACTTCGACGGCGACGGCGCCCCGATGCTCAAGCGCGGCCTGGACGCCTACGGCGAGGCGATGGAATATGACGAGGCCGGGAACCTGACCCGCTACACCTGGCTGGGTGCGGACGGCAAGCCCGTCAGCGGCGCGGCGGGCTGGGCCACCGTGGAGAGCGCCTACGACGCCCGGGGCCGCCGGGTCAGCGAGCGCTACTACGACGCCGACGGCGACCGCATGCTCAAGGACGGCAGCTTCTGGGGCATCGACCGGGTCTTCGACCTGGCCGGGAACGTGGTCAAGGAGACCTACTATGACCTGACCGGCGGGGTCGGCCCCAACCGGGACGGCGTGGTCGTGGTGGAGAAGTCCTTCGACGACGCCGGGCAGGCGACGCTTCGGCGCTACCTCGACGCGGACGGCAGGCCCATGGCCGTGGACGGCATGTACCAGCTCGCCCGGACCTACGACGCGGACGGCGCGGTCACCCGGGAGATCAGCCTGGACGCCATCGGCGACCGCATGGTCAACGCCCAGGGCTGGTGCCAGCACGACATCTATTACGACAGCCACAAGTGGAAGTACGCCGAGCGCTACACGGACGCCGCGGGCGACCCGGCGCTGCTGAACGGCGACTACACCGGCATCGACCGGGCCTTCGACGGCGCGGGCCGGGTGGTGCAGGAGACCTTCCACGACCTGAACGGCGACCTGGGGGCCAACGCCGCGGGCATCGTCACCCGGCAGACCTCCTACGACGACCTGGGCCGGGTCAGCGCCGTGCGCTACCTGGACGCCGCGGGCCTGCCCGCCGCGCCCGCCACCCTGGGCGTGTACGGCGAGAAGCGGGGCTACGACGAGGCCGGGAACCTGGCCTACGTGCAGTCCACCGACGCCGACGGCGAGGCCATGACCGGCCCCGGCGGGTACGCGCAGGCGGAATATCTCTACGACGAGCTGAACCGCTGCGTGCGGGAGACGTACCTCGACGCCGCGGGCGAGCCTACCATAAATAATGAGGGCTACGCGGCGCTGCTGCGCGACTACGATGTCGCGGACGGCGCGGTGCGGGAGACCTATCTGAACGCCGCGGGCGAGCCCGCCGCCAACGCGGACGGCGTGGTGGCCGCGGATCGGCGCGTGGACAACGGCGGCGACACCGTGACCGTGCTGTACCGGGACGCCGAGGGCGCACCCATGCTGGACCTGGCGCTGGGCGCCTACGGCGAGACCGTGACCCGCGCGGGCAGCGAGGCGCGGCGCATGCTGCTGTCCGCCGACGGCGAGACGCCCATGTCCGGCGCGGAGGGCTGGGCGATGGCCCAGTATGCCTACGACGACGCGGGGCGGCTGGTCTCCGAGCACTACTTCGGCGCGGACGCCCGCCGCTGCCTGCGGGACGGCGACTACTGGGGCCTGGACGTGGCCTACGACGCCGCGGGCAACGCCGTGCGGCAGACCTACTACGACCTGACCGGCGGCGTCGGCCCGAACCGGGCGGGCGTGGTCGTGGCCGACCGTGCCTACGACGAGCGCGGCAACAACACCCTGACCTGCTATCTCGACGCCGCGGGCAAGCCCATGGCCGTGGGCGGCGCGTACCAGGTGGCCCGGTACTTCGACGACATGGGCAACGCGGTGCGGGAGAACAACCTGGATGCCGACGGCAGGCGCGTGGTCTGCGCCGAGGGCTGGTGCCAGCACGACGCCACCTACGACGAGGCGGGCCGCAAGGTCGCCGAGCGCTACTACGACGCCGAGGGCAACGTGGCCCTGCTGAATGGCGACTTCAGCGGCGTGGACCGGGTGTACGACGACCAGGGGCGGCTCACCCGCGAGGCGTTCCGCAACGCCGCGGGCGAGCTTGGGCCCAACGCCGAGGGCGTCACCGTGCGGACCCTCGAGTACGATGACCAGGGCCGCGTGACGGGCATCCGCTACCTCAACGCCGACGGCGAGCCCACCGTGCCCGAGGGGGTCGGGGCCTACGCCCGGCGCATGGTCTACGACGCGAACGGACTGCTGGAATCGGAACACAATCTTGACGCGGAAGGGGATCCCATGCGCGGCGCGGACCGCTGGGCCAGCGCCTACTACGAGTACGACGACAACGGCCGCCGCGCCAAGGACACCTACTTCGACGAAAGCGACCAGCTCTGCCTGAACGCCGACGGTTACGCGGGCGTGCTCCGGGACTTCGACGCCCAGGGCCGCGTGACCGAGGAGATCTACTACGACGCCGCGCCGCGCCCCGCCGACAACAACGAGGGCGTCACCCGGGTGCGCCGCGCCTACGACGCGGGCACGACGCCGGTGTACGAGGTCTGGTGCGACGGCAGGGGCGAACCGCGCATGGACGCGCGGCGGGGCTGCGCCGCCGTGGTGCGGGACGTGGACGCCGGCGGGCGCGTGACCCGGGAGAGCTACTTTGACGAAAACGGCAACGCCTATATGAACCCCGTCGCCGGTTGCGCCACCCGGCTTAGGGAATATGACGCCAGCGGGCGGCTGACCCGCGAGTCCTTCTACGACGCCGACAGCGCGGCCATCATGGTCGACGGGGCGCACACCACCCTCCGCTTCTACGAGGGCACCGGCGACGACGTGGCTATGGAGCAGTACCTGGACGGCGACGGCAAGCTCACCCCCGGCCCGGACGGGTACGCCGCGGTGAAGCGGCTGTTCGACGTGGAGCACCGGCCCATCGAGGAGCGCTACTACGACGCCGACGGCAACCCCGTCGCCTGCGCCGAGGGCTACGCCGCGGTAGTCATGCGCTACGGCGTAGAGCCGAGGCCCGTGTCCCGGCAGTTCTACGACGTGTCCGGCGACCTGGCCGACCTGGGCGGCTACTGCCAGGCGCTCTACGAGTACGACGCCGACGGGAACCTCTTGAGCCGCGCCTTCGCGGACGCCGAGGGACGCCGCGCCAACTGCGCCGCGGGCTACGCGGTGGTGACCTATCAGTACGACGATTTCGGCCGCGTCCGGGAGACCGCCTGGTTCGACGCCGACGGCGAGCCCGTCGCCGCCCCCGAGGGCTACGCGCGGCTGGTGACCGAGCAGGACGAGCGGGGCAATCTGCTGCGCGAGAGCTATTTCGGCGCGGACGGCGCGCCGGTGGCGCTGGACGGAGATCGCTATACGACGATCGAATATGAATACGACGGCCAGGGCGACCTGACTCGCCGGCGCACGCTGGA
>JAFUWR010000008.1 GCA_017471125.1 Clostridia bacterium
AGTCCCCGTCCGGGTTGTCCGGCGCGAACATCAGCACCACGTGCTCGCCGTCGGCGTACTCGCACTCGACCCCGCCCCGGCGCAGGGCCTCACACATTTGATCGCCGTCCCCGCGGAGGGTCAGCTTCATGGGCTCGGTGGGGAGGACGTTGTGGCCCAGGTCGGCCAGGCGGCGCTTCAGCGCATCGACCTTCTCGACCGTCTCGGCCAGCCTCGCCGGGAAGTCTCCGGCCAGCGCGGCGTTGCACAGGTCGAGGGATTGCAAGATCAGGTAGCTCGGGCTGGTGGAGCCGAACAGCGCCAGCGCGTCCCGGGCTGCGTCCGCATACCGTAGCGCGTCCTTGGAGATGTGCAGGTACGCGCCGCCGGTCAGCGCGGGCAGGGTCTTGTGGGCCGAGTCGCAGCACAGATCCGCGCCCAGGTCCAGGGGATGCCGGGACGTGGGCAGGAACCGCAGGTAGGCCCCGTGGGCGTTGTCCACCAGCAGCGGGACGCCGTGGCGGTGGCACACGTCCGCGAGCCCCGCGATGTCCTGCGTGCCGCCCAGATAGTCCGGCGACGTGACGAACACGCAGAAGGGCTTCATGTCCATCCCATGAAGCCGCGCGTCCAGACCCGCGGGCGTCACCGGGCAGGCGCAGATGGAACCCACCCCGGCCTCGGGCAGCAGCCATTCCACGTCGAAGTCGCACAGCGCCGCGGCGTACATAAGCGACTTGTGCGCGTTCCGGGCGGCGAGGGCCACGGGACGTGCCGCATTTTTGCGCCCCGTCATGGCCAGGTAGAGCATCGCCCGCACGCACTGGCTGGACCCCTCCGTGGCATAGAAAGTCGCCCCCGCGCCAAACAGCGCGGCGGCGTTTTGTTCGCTGGCGGCGATGATGCCCCGGGCGGCGTACAGCTCGTCGGCCCCGGCGATCTCGGTGATGTCCCGGGCCTCGCAGCCCAGGGGACCGACGCCCTTGTGCCCGGGCATGTGCAGCCGGGACGCGCCGTGCTCGACGTAGCGGCCGACGAAATCGAAGATCGGGGTATCCATCACGTCAAATCATCCAAACACCCGGCGCAGTCCGACCCGCACCCCTCGCCGCCCACGGGCGCGCCCGTCTCGACGGCCTCGGCCACCTGCATCATGATGGCGCACTCCATGCGCTTTTTGAACAGCTCGCAGCCGAACTGGTACACCCCGCGGATGGACCCGGTGGCGTGGTAGGCGTTGGCCGCGCAGCCGCCGGAGCAGTACAGCCGCGCCCAGCAGTCCCGGCACTCCGGGCGGGCGTAGGCGTTGACCAGCTTGAACTCGTCCCGCACGGCGGTGTTGGTCACGCCGTCCCAGACGTTGCCCATCAGGTACTTCTCGTCGCCCACGAACTGGTGGCAGGGGTACAGGTCGCCCCAGGGCGTCACGGCCAGGTACTCGGTGCCGCTGCCACAGCCGGTGATGCGCTTGTAGATGCACGGCCCGCCGGTCAGGTCGATCATGTAGTGGTAGAAGGTGAAGGGCCGGCCCTCCCGCTTCCGCTTCATCATCTCTTTGGCCAATATCTCGTACTGCTCGAACAGCACGGGCAGGTCCTCGTCCCGGAGCGCGCCCGGGTCGCCGGGCGGACAGACCACCGGCTCCATGCTGGTCTCCGTGAAGCCCAGGTCGGCCATGTGGAACACGTCGTTGGTGAAGTCCAGGTTGTTCCGGGTGTAGGTGCCGCGCATGTAGTAATTCTTGCCGCCCCGGGCCTCGACCAGCTTCTTGAACTTCGGCACGATGCGGTCGTAGCTGCCCTTGCCCGCGTAGTCCACGCGCAGGGCGTCGTGAATCTCCTTGCGGCCGTCCAGGGACAGCACCACGTTGCTCATCTCCCGGTTGGCGAAGTCGATCACGTCGTCGTCGATGAGCATGCCGTTGGTGGTCAGCGTGAAGCGGAAGTTCTTGTCGTGGAGCTTCTCCTGTTCCCGGGCATAGGCCACCAGCCGCTTGCACACGTCCCAGTTCATCAGCGGCTCGCCGCCGAAGAAGTCCACCTCGAGGTTGCGGCGCTTCCCGGAGTTTTGGATGAGGAAGTCCAGCGCCTGCTTGCCCACCTCGAAGGACATCAGCGCCCGCTCGCCGTGGTACTTGCCCTGGCTGGCGAAGCAGTAGGAACAGTTCAGGTTGCAGGTGTGGGCCACGTGCAGGCAAAGCGCCTTGACCACCGTGGGCCGCGCCTTGAAGTCGATGGCCAAATCTTCATATTTATCTTCTGAAAACAGCCTGCTCTCGGAGATAAGGGTCTCGACATCTTCTATACACTCGCGCGCGTCCGCTTCGGTCACGTCCGGGTACCTCCCGGTGATGATCTTCACGTTCTCGTCCGCCGGGTGGTCCGGCCACAGGGCGATGATGTCGTAGGCCACCTCGTCCACCGCGTGCACCGACCCGGAGGCCATGTCCAGCACGATGTTGTAGCCGTTCAGTTTGTATTGATGGACCATTTGCGATACCTCATAAAAAATACCGCCGTCTGGCGGTATTTTTTGCCGTGCCTTACTTGTTCTTGTTCTCGCACTTCTGGTTCGCCACGCCGCAGGAGGTCTTGCAGGCGGACTGGCAGGAGGTCTGGCACTCGCCGCAACCGCCGGTCACAGCGCTCTTTTTCAGGTCGCGGGTGTTGATGGTCTGGATCCTCTTCATGAATTTCCTCTCCGTTTCTCGGCGCCGCGTCGGGGCGGCCCCTCTTGTTCCTATATAGTATAGCATGGGCGGCGGGGGATTGTCAAGACGGGAAACAGGTCGATAACTTAACAGGGGATGTGATATGATAGTAAAAACGAGGGGGGACGGCGGCATGGTGATACTGGGCATCGACCCGGGCCTGGCGACGCTGGGCTACGGGGTCATCGAGGTGGAGGGGGATCGGCGGCGGCTGATACAGTTCGGCACGCTGAACACCCCTGCGGGCCAGCCCATGCCCCAGCGGCTGCGGGCCATCTTCCAGGGCATGAACCAACTGATGGACATCTACCAGCCCGACGACGTGGCGTTCGAGGAGCTGTTCTTCTCCAAGAACATCACCACGGGCATGGCGGTGTCTGCGGCGCGGGGCGTGGCGCTGGTGGCGGTGGTGCAGCGGACGGACAACCTCTACGAGTACACGCCCATGCAGATCAAGCAGGCGGTCACCGGCTACGGCGGCGCGGACAAGCATCAGGTGCAGCAGATGGTGCGGATGCTCCTGAACATGAAGGAGATCGCCCGCCCCGACGACGCCGCCGACGCGCTGGCCGTGGCGCTGACCCACGCCAATTCCATGCACATGAAGAAGATGTTCAAGATACAGTAGCCGATAGGAGGACGGGATATGTTTGCGCATTTCGACGGCATCGTGGCCGAAAAGACGGCGGACAGCATCGTTTTGGACGTGAACGGCGTGGGCTACCTGCTCAACGTCAGCGGCGCGACGCTCCAGATGTGCCCCGCGGCGGGCGAGCGCTTCAAGCTGTACAGCGTGCTGAACGTCCGGGAGGACGCCATGGAGCTGTTCGGCTTTTACAGCCGGGAGGAGAAGCGGATGTTCGAGCGCCTGCGGGGGGTCAGCGGCGTGGGCAGCCGCACGGCCATGCAGATCCTGTCCGCGCTGAGCGTGCGCGACCTGTCCCTGGCCCTGGTGGCCGGCGACGCCGCCGCGCTCACCCGCGTGCCGGGCATCGGCAAAAAGACCGCCCAGCGCCTGGTGCTGGAGCTCAAGGACAAGGTCGACAACGAGCAGCTCACCGGCTCCGGCGGCGCCGTCGCGCCCAAGGCGGGCAGCGGCCCCGAGGCCGAGGCCGTCGCCGCGCTCGTCGCCCTCGGGTATAGCGGGTCCGAGGCCGCCAAGGCCATCTCCCGAGTCGCCGGCCAGACCGACAAGACCGACGAGATGATCTTCCTGGCGCTCAAGAGCCTGGGATAATATCCCAATAGCCTTGGGTGAACGTGGTGTAGGGGCGCCGTTGCGGCGCCCGCTTTTTTATTCCCCCAACAAATCATTGACAATATTAGGTAAATTTTTTATAATATCAGTGTCGATATATTATGACTGGGGGAAGAGAACATGAAGCGAAACGCGATCAAATGGCTGTCTCTCCTGCTGGCCGTCTGCCTGCTGGTCATCGCGCCCGCGGCGCTGACGGAGGGCGACCCGTCGCCCGAAGCCTTTGTGGGCGAGGTGGAGGCGTTCGAGCTGGACGCGGCGGACGCGGCCCTCGGGACCGATCCCGCGCCGGAGACCGACCCGGACGATGCCTTTGAAGCCCCCGTCGAGGAGCTGACCCTCGGGCTGGGCGAAGTGACCCTCGAAGCCCCGGAGGCGCAGACCGCTGTCATCGACGACGGCCTGAGCAGCGACGACGCCTTTGCGGGCTACGTGCAGCGGCTGTTCGGGATCGGCGGCGGCCTGTTCGTCCCCCGGGACCTGGGCGGCGATCTGACCGGCATGAACAAGCTGCTCTACGATCACCTGTCCCCCCTGATCGCCGAGGTCGCGGCGGGCGAGCGCGCGTCCACCGTGTTCGAGGTGCCCCTCTCCATGCTGGGACTTGACCGGGAGTTCACCGCGGCGGACCTGGGCGTCTCCGAAGTGATGTATCTCGCCTCCACGGACGAAAACGGCAATCACTGGTCCATCAGCGAGGACGCCAGCGCCGCGCTGTGGGGCAAGCTGGATTATGACAATGCCCTGCTGACCCGCACCCTGCTGTGGGACCATCCCTACGAGATGTACTGGTACGACAAGACGGAGGGGGTCAGCTCGAAGTGGCCGAGCATGTCCGGCAGCTTCGGCGCGACCCACGCGGAGGACACGCTTTACCTAAAGGGCTCCCTCTATTTCAGCTTCCCGGTGGTCCCGGGTTACGCCGCGGGCGACTATGTCATCGACACGAGCCTGGCCTCGGCGACCAGGACGGCCGCCGCCAACGCGAAGGCCATCGTCCGCGATCTCGCCGGGAAAACCGATTACGAGAAGCTGAAGGGCTATAAGGAGACCATCTGCGACATGGTGGAATACAACCATGCGGCGGCGGACGCCGACGACGTAGACTACGGCGATCCCTGGCAGCTGATCTGGGTGTTCGACGGCGACGCCAGCACCAAGGTGGTCTGCGAGGGCTATGCCAAGGCGTTCCAGTACCTGTGCGACATGACCGACTTTGACGACGGCGGCATCACCTGCTATTGTGTCGACGGCACCATGAGCGGCGGCGCTCACATGTGGAACATCGTCCACATGCCCGACACCGGCAAGAATTACCTGGTGGACGTGACCAACTGCGACGACAGCAGCGTCGGCGCGCCGGATAAACTGTTCATGGTGGGCTGCGCCGACGGCAGTCCCGCGAATGGATATACGATCACCCTGCCGCACAGTACCGTCACTTACGTTTATAATGAGAGCCTGACGAAGCGCCTGTTTTCGACCGCGGAGCTGACCCTGTCCGGCAAGAGCTATCTGGAGGACATCGCCTCCGGCGCGACGCCAACGCCGAGCCCCACGCCGACGCCGAGCCCCACGCCGACACCTTCCCCGACGCCGACGCCGACCCCGACGCCAACGCCTACGCCTTCCCCGACGCCTTCTCCGACGCCTACGCCAAGTCCCACGCCTACGCCGAGCCCGACGCCGACGCCGACCCCGACGCCTACCCCTTCCCCGACGCCTACGCCGAGCCCCACGCCGACCCCTTCCCCGACGCCGACGCCGACCCCTGCGCCCACCCCGGATGGCATCGCCACCCTTGCGCTGATTCAGAATAGCAGCCACACCATGGACATGGGCACGAAGCTGCGTTTGTCCGTGTCGGGCAAGACGGTCAAGGAGTACAAGACCAGCTCCGACAAGATCGCGAAGGTCAGCGCGGACGGCGTGATCGAGGCTGTTACGGCGGGCAAGGCCACCATCACGGCGAACCTGTCCCCGAAGGGCAGCATCAAGCTGACCCTGACCGTGGTCGACCCCACCGTGCCCACCAAGCTGGTCATCGACCAGAAGGGCCCCTTCGAGCACGACGTGAACAAGCCGCTGAAACTGACCTACGTCCTCGAGCCCGTCGGCACGGCCGTGAGCGACGTGGACTGGAAGGTCAGCCCGACCAAGGCGGCCACCATCGACGCGGACGGCAACGTGACCTTCACCGGGTCCTTCAACAAAAAGACCAAGGTGACCTTCACCGCGACAGCGAAGAAGAACAAGAAGGCCACGGACAAGGTGGTCGTTGAGGCGTTCGACTCCGCGGTCCCCACCGGCCTGACCCTCGACCAGAAGGGCACCATCGACCACGACATGACCAAGACGCTCAAGCTGACCGCCACGCTGGAGCCCAAGGACACCGCGGTGAGCGACATCGAGTGGAAGGTCAGCCCCACCAAGAACGTGACCCTGACCGACGGCACGCTGACCTTCGAGGCCACCGGCAAGTTCACCGTCACCGCCACGGCGAAGAAGAACAAGAAGGCCACGGCGAAGGTGGTCGTGAACGTGTCCGACCGCTACCTGCCCACGGGCATCACCCTTGACA
>JAFUWR010000141.1 GCA_017471125.1 Clostridia bacterium
CGCGAAACGTTCACCGTGCGCCGCACTTCCTACGGCGTCGGCGTCGAGCGCACGTTCCCGCTGCACAGCCCCCGCGTGGACTCCATCAAGGTCGTCCGTCGTGGTAAGGTCCGTCGCGCGAAGCTGTACTATCTGCGCCAGCGCAGCGGCAAGGCCGCCAAGGTCAAGGAGAGGACCTAAGCGCCTGCTCAAATCCGGGAACCGCCTGCGGTTCCCGGATTTTTTGAATGAGAGGTAAACGATATGCCCGACAAGATCAACTGGTATCCCGGCCACATGGCAAAGACCCGGCGGCTTTTGCAGGACCAGCTTCGCGCCGTGGACGCGGTGATCGAGCTGTGCGACGCCCGCGCGCCCCAGGCCACCCGCAACGACGACCTGGCGAAGCTGACCCGGGGCAAGGCCCGCATATTGGTACTGAACAAGGCCGACCTGGCCGACGACCGGGAGACGAGCCGGTGGCTCGAATGGTTCCGCCGGGAGGGGCTCGAGGCCATGCGCTTCAATTCCAACGGCGGCAGGACAAAGGACATCCTGGGCAAGATCGAGGCGGCGTCCCGCCCGGCGCTGGAGCGCTTCGCGGCCCGCGGCGTCAAGAAGACCGTGCGGTTCATGGTGACCGGCATCCCCAACGTGGGCAAGTCCACCTTCATCAACCGGCTGCACGGCTCGGCCATCGCCAAGGCCTCCGACCGCCCGGGCGTCACCCGCTCGAACCAGTGGGTCAAGCTGAACCCCTATCTTGAGATATTGGACACCCCCGGCATGCTGCCGCCGCGGATGGACGACCAGGACGCCGCCCGGCTGCTGGCGTACCTGGGCTCCATCCGGGACGAGATCATGGACACCGAGGACCTGGCCGGCGGGCTGATGGCGCTGCTGTACAACATCGACCCCGCCGCCGTCGCCAAGCGCTTCAAGCTGCCCGAGGCCATCGAGCCCGCGCCCCACGCCCTGCTCGAGGCCGCCTGCAAGGGCCGCGGCTGGCTGCTGCCCGGCGGACGGTTCGACACCGACCGCGCCGCCGCGCTGGTGCTGGACGAGTTCCGCGCCGGGAAGATCGGAAAGCTCACCATAGAGGAGGCGCCAAATGGCCGGTAAGCGCGAAACGCCCGCCGATAAGCTGTCCCGCCTGACGGTGCTCGAGCGCGGGCTCTGGGCCGAGGGGCATGTCGTCGCGGGCATCGACGAGGTGGGCCGCGGGCCGCTGGCCGGCCCGGTGGTGACTGCCTGCGTGTCCATCCCCGAGGCGCGGCTGGTCATGGGCGTGGACGACTCGAAGAAGCTGTCCGAGAAGCGGCGCGAGCAGCTCTACCCCCTGCTGATGGACGCCGCCGAATACGCGGAGACCTGTTTCTTAGGCCCCGACGTCATCGACGACATCAACATCCTGAACGCCACCCGCCGTGCCATGGAGACCTGCGCGGCGAGCTTCCCCGGTGACGTCATCCTCATCGACGCGGTGGAGGGGCTTCGGCTCCCCTGCGCCGCCCGGTCGCTCATCCACGGCGACGCGCTCAGCTACATGATCGGCGCGGCGTCCATCGTGGCGAAGGTCACCCGGGACCGCTACATGATCGAGCTGGACGCCAAGTACCCGATGTACGGCTTCGCCCGCAACAAGGGCTACGGCACCGCCGAGCACATCGCGGCGCTGAAGAAATACGGCCCCTGCCCGGAGCACCGCCGCAGCTTCATCGGGAAGATATTGGGGGCGCAGCCGTGAGCCGCCGCGGGTTCGGCGCGGAGGGCGAGTACGCGGCCCACGACTACCTGATCGGCCAGGGCTACGAGATCCTCGCCATGAACTACCGCCGCCCCACCGGGGAGATCGACGTCGTCGCCCGCCGCCGGGGCACGGTGGTGTTCGTGGAGGTCAAGCGCCGCACCACCCGGCGCTACGGCGCGCCCGCCGAGGCCGTCACGCCCTCTAAGCGCGCCCGCATCGTCCGCACCGCCGCGCTGTACCTCCAGGAGAAGCGCCTTGCCGACGTCCCCGTCCGCTTCGACGTCATCGAGCTCACCCCCGGCCAGATCAACCATATCGAGGCCGCGTTCGACGCCACGGGGATGAATATGTAAAACAATGGAACCTTCTTCCATCCCGCCCCGTCCAAAACGTAAACATTTACGCAGAGGAGGGGCAAGGATGAGGAAGGTTCTTTTGACATTATTAGCGCTGCTGCTGGCGGCGGCGCTGCTGACGGGCTGCGACCCGCGCCCGCTGATGGACCTGCTGGCAAACCAGGCCGCGAAGGGCGCGCGCACGGCGACGACCGCGGACACGCCGGAGGTCGAGTACGAGGTGATGGACGACGGCCTGGCGCTCTACGAGTCCGCGATGCCGATGATGGCGGTCAACGGCGCGGCCTTCATGCCGATGCCGGACTTCAACACCGAGGAGTACGCCAGCGTGAAGGAGAACGGCTTCAAGCGCGTGCGCTCGAGCCCGCTGTCCACCTTCTCCGCGGATGTGGACACCGCCTCCTACTGCAACCTGCGGCGCATGCTCAACGACGGCTGGTCGCCCGACGACATCCCCGCCGGGGCGGTGCGCGTGGAGGAGATGCTGAACTACTTCCGCTACGGCTACGCCGCGCCCACGGGCGGCGACAAATTCGGCGTGACGGCCCAGATCGGCGACTGCCCGTGGAATCAGGATGCCAAGCTGCTTGTGCTGGGCGTGCGGGCCGCGGACGCGCCGGAGGCCGTGGACGAGGGCTCGAACCTGGTGTTTTTGATCGACGTGTCCGGCTCCATGAACGACCCGCACAAGCTGGACCTGGTGAAGCAGGCGCTGGCGCTGCTGACCGAGCAGCTCACCGACCGCGACACCCTGTCCATATGCACCTACTCCGACGGCGAGCGCGTGGTGATCGAGGGCGCGAAGCCCGTGACCGATAAGGCGAAGATCATGTCCGCGCTGGACGGCCTGGAGGCCCTGGGCTACACCGACGGCCAGCGGGGCCTCGAGCAGGCCTACGAGGTAGCCATGCGCTACTACCGTCCCCACGGCAACAACCGCGTCATCATGTGCTCTGACGGCGACCTGAACGTGGGCATCACCAGCGAGAGCGACCTGCACGACTTCGTTTCCGAGAAGCGCAAGACCGGCATCTACCTGTCCGTGCTGGGCTTCGGCGACGGCAACTACAAGGACACCAAGATGGAGACCCTGGCCGACGACGGCAACGGCAACTACTATTACATCGACTCCATCCTCGAGGCCCGGAAGGTGCTGGCGGAGGAGCTGACCCAGACCATGTACGCCGTGGCCGACGACGTGAAGTTCCAGATCGAGTTCAACCCCGCCAAGGTGTCCGCCTGGCGGCAGGTGGGCTACGAGAACCGCGCCCTGGACGACGCCGACTTCACCGACGACAAGAAGGACGCCGGCGAGGTGGGCGCGGGCGCGGCGGTCACCGTGCTCTACGAGCTCATCCCCGCCGACGGCGCGGACGCGGGCGACACCGGCCTCAAGTACCAGTCCGGCGCGCTCACCGACGCCGCCCAGAGCGGCGAGTGGCTGACCCTGTCCATCCGCTACAAGGAGCCCGGCGGCGCGGCGAGCGCCCTCGAGACGAAGGTCGTGGGCGACGCCGACGTGGCCGAGGCCCCCTCCGGCGATTTCACCTTCGCCGCGGCGGTGGCCGAGTTCGGCATGCTGCTCACCGACAGCGAATACAAGGGGACCACCGACTACGCCTCCATCCTCGACCTGCTCAAAAAAGCCGAGCTCTCCGACGACTACCGCGAGGAGCTCTTCAGCCTGGTCAAGATCGCCCAGCGGGCGTCGCGGCTGGGACAGTAACGCGCACGTCAACGGGGCGCCGGGAACACAGTTCCCGACGCCCCGCTTTTCATGCCTCCGGCTGCTCCTCCCGCATGCGCTCCAGCCGCTCGCGGACGAATCCCGGGAAGGGCACGCCCATCATGTCGGCGTTCTCCAATACGCTCAGGCCCTCGTTGGCGATGTACCAGCACACCGTCGCCGTCTGGAACACCATCGCGCTGTTGCCGACGGCTCTGTCCAGCAGCGTCGCCACCAACACGATCAGCATGATGAAGCCCTTCCGCGCCAGCCCCATGAAGCCCACCTTGCTGGACAGCCCGCCGCCCTCGGTCTTGGGCGAGCGCCCCGTCGCCGCCACCAGCACGCCCGTCAGGTAGTCCACGCCCATCATCACCAGCAGTATCGTCAGCGCCGCCGGCCACTCGCCGAACAGCCCCGCCACGGCCCCCATCACGAGGCACGCGCCCTTCACGACCTTCTCCCCCATGTTCATCCCTCCTCGATCTTTCCGTACTTCCCGGACACCCAGCCCGTCTGCCCCCGGTACTCCACCAGCGGCCACCCGTTTGCGTACACGTACCCGAACCACCGCAGCCGGTCCCCCTTGTGCGCCACGCCCATGGAGCCGTACCCCGTCCCCGGCCCCTTCCGCACGTAGACGCTCCCCCCGGTGATCTCAATATATCGCGTGTTCGCATCATCCGTAGGGGCGCTGCCCTCAGCGCCCGCCCCCGGCGTCCACTCGACCTTCACCTTCTCCCCCACGGTGACGTTCGTCGCCGCGTGATGGTTCTCATACAGCAACACGTCCCCGGGCAGCAGCCAACCCCCGCCGGTCAAATACTTCGATGCCGTCAGCGCCTGAAACCCCGCCTTCGCGAACTCGGCCCGCATGTTCCGGCTGGTGCAGATCGGCACGTCTTGCAGCGCCTTGATGCCGAAGATGTGACCCGCCGCCCGGACGTTGGCGCTCACCCCTGCGGTGCAGTCCGCCTCGCACGCCGCGGCGATCTTCGACGGGTCGTAGCCCGCCTTTTGCAATTCCTGCCAGTAGGTCGTCCGCTGGAACTGGTCGTAGCCGACCTTATCGTTCAGCGCCGCGTCCACCGCCAGCTCGGCCAGCCGTTCGGCCACCGCCTGGTCGGGCCACCGCAATATCACCGTCCACGGCCGGTCATACCACGCCTTGAGCCGCCACTCCTTCCCGTTCTGGTCGCCCGCCGCGCCGCCCGTGTACTTCCCATTCTCGTCCGACCCGCTGTTGCTGATCCAGTGCGTGCCGGTCGAAAGCATGTACTTCTCATAGTCCGCCTTTGCGCCGCTCATGTCGTCTCCTCCTCAATGACGGGATAGATGCCGTCGATGGTCTTTCCCGCGACGGTGGTGGACGCGGGCAGCTCCGTGCCCCAGCGATCCACGTACCGGTCCATGGCGCAGTCGAACACCTCCGTGGCGTCCACGTTGATCGTCGTGCCCAGCGCGCAGGCCCACAGCGCCCGCAGGATGTTGTTGGCCTCGTCCGAGGCGCTCCAGTAGTACACGAACAGCACCCGGGTCACGGCCCCGGCGGTGCCGCGGTGCAGGTCGTCGGTGTTCCCGGCGTCGGTGGTCAGCATCACGCGCTCCCGGGACGTGCCCGCGTTGATGCGGGTCAGGTACCAGGTCTGCTCCTCCACCCACGTGCCGTCGTCGCGGCGGATGGTCATGTACAGCGGCTTGCCCTCGTAGTACCCCACCGGGTGGGCCTTGTCCACGTGGATGGCGTACTGGTCGGGCTGGCCGCTCTCCATATAGATGGCCGCGTCGGACAGCCGCATCCGCAGCAGGTTCAGCCCGTCGCCGTCGGTGTACAGGTCGGGCTGCGCCACCTCGATGTCGAACGCCGTCTCCAGCACTTCGCCGTCGTCTGGCCGCGCCCACTTAACCGGCACGGCCTGCGCCGCGTCGCCCAGCGCCGCGGCCTCCACGGGCAGGATCAGCGCCTCCGCCGGGATGACGCCGCCCGGGTAGCGCCCCTTCCCCGTCCAGGGCGTGCCCAGCTCGGTGTACGCGGTGACCTCCAGCCCCGCGTAGTCGATGACCTCCCCGGCGATATAATCCACCTTCGTCGGCGGCGCGGTGACCGCGATGGACGCCGCGCGATCAACCACATACCGCACCTCCACGGTCCGTCCAGCGCCGGTCATGGTCCCCGTCACCTGCCCGCCGTCGGGGATGTACTCGAGCCTGCCCCGGCGCACCACGGGGTTGTCCACCGCGTAGTCCTCGTCCACCGGGAAGCTGTACGTCCGCGTGCCGATGACCGCGTCGCCATTCTTGTACAGGATCGTCAGCCGCCCCATCTCCTCGGGCATGTCGTCGGCACTCAGGGTCAGCCGCGCCCGGGCCTGGGTGCCGAAGGTGAACGCGCAGGACCGTATCGCCCCGGCGTACACCGTGTTTTCATCGATATACACCCGCACCCGCTGCCCCGGCCAGTATTCGCCGTTGTCGATCACGTCGGCCACGATCTCCCTGCGCCGGAAGTACGCCAGCGCCAGCCGGGTCAGCGTGCTCATGGCGTAAACGCTGTGGATGAGCGTCACGCCGTCGATGGTCACTTCCCGGCCCGGCTCCCCCGGCGCGTCCTCGTTTTCAAATTCCAGCTCCTCCCGGTTGAACCACCAGGTCGTCCCGTCGGCCTCGGTGGCGCTCTCCTGGTCAAGCTGCGGGCGCTCCACGGTGTCGTAGTTCCGGCACGCCTCGATGCGCACCGACCGGGTCAGGTCCTTCGTGGCCATCGACGGCTTCCAGAAGATCTTATCCACCGGGATGAGCGTCCCCTCGGTCGCGTCGCCCAGGTCGGGCACCGGCGCGATCGTCAGCCCAAAGCCCGCCCACTGGCGCACGTAAGCGCCCACGGTCAGGCACAGCCATTGGAGCCGCTCCCTTGCCGTCTGCTCCGGGCAGAAGCCGGTCACGCTCACCGGGTGGGTCAGGTAGTACTCGTCCACCGCGATGGTGAACGGGTACAGGTGCCCCGACGCCGGCAGCTCAAACAGCGACGCCGCCACCACGTCCACCGTATCGTTGATGTACATCTTCGCCGGGCACGTCCACCGGTCCAACAGCATGAGCTGCGACTGCGCCAGCACCCGCACCGTCTCCCGGTCCACCCGCTCGGCCTTCGCCACCCGGTAGTCCGCCCACAGCGCGTCCAGGTCGTCGTACAGCCGCGCCGCCGCGCCCACCGCGATGTCGTCCGACGTCATCACCTCCACCGTGAACTGGTTCACCGGCAGGCTCGACAGCGTCAGATCCGCCTCCGGGACAAACACCAGGTCCCGTATGCGCTCATACTTCACGTAGTCCTCCGCTGTCACGCTGTATATCTGTAAATACATGCTCCCTCCCTGTTCAATCCCCTATGCCTTCCCCTTTGGGGAAGGTGGCCCGCGAAGCGGGTCGGATGAGGTCCCCGTCTCCCCTACTCCCTACTGCCTACTGCCTACTGCCTCGCTTCCCCTACTCCCTACTGCCTACTCCCTACTGCCTAATCATCCTCCTCCCACCCCGTCCCGGTCCACACATACCGCGCCCCCACCTCGGGCGACATGACCTCGGGCATGACGGTCCTCCCCCGCGCCAGCACCTCGCCCAGCGCCATGGCCTTGGTGGGGTGGTTCGCCATCACGGTGAACTTGAGCCCCTTCCAGTACATCCCGCCGCCGGGCAGCCGCACGTACACGTCGCCGACGCTCTCCACCCGCCCGACGATCTCCACCGTCCCCTGGTTGTAGGGCAGCAGGAAGCTGTGCCCGTCCACCGGGTCGGTCAGCGCCTCGTAGATGGCGCTGTGGTCGGCGCGCCGTTCGATGGGCACGGCCACGGTCACCGTATACCGCATGTACGTGCCGATGACATCGTTGAAATAGCTCCTGTCGAGCAGCAGCCCCGACGCCTCGCTGGGCCGCACCTCGGCGACCCGCTCGATGCCGCAGGGATACGGCCACTCGACCCCGTCGATCATGAACATCACAGCACCCCCTTCGCCAGCCGGACGCCCACGCGCTGCTCCTCGGCCTGGTTGAGCCGATATACCCACTGCTGCACGCCGTCCAGCTCAAAGACCACGTTCACGGGCCGCGCCGCCGCCTCCCGGGGCACGGTCACCTCGCGGCCCGCGTCCACAGCGCCCGCCTCCCGGACGACCTGTGGCCCAAAGTCGAACGACCGCCCGACCTGCTCGGTCACCAGGTCGGTGTTCTCCCGGATGCCCTGGGCGAACAGCGCCATCATGTCCGGCGCGTAGGTGTGGAAATCCTTTAGCGGCCCCTCGTCCGGCTCGGAGAAGTGCAGGTAGCGCCGCACCGTCTCCGCCAGCCCGGACACCGCCGCCGTCAGCGCCGGCCCGCGCTCATAGATGCCGCCCGCGAAGCCGTCCATCAGGTCGCGCCCCCAGCCCGCCGCCTCCGCGACGGGTCGGCTCATGA
>JAFUWR010000142.1 GCA_017471125.1 Clostridia bacterium
CGGTGCACGACCGCGCGCCCAGCGACACCATGATCGACACCATCGAGGCTGACGGCCAGATTCTGACCATCACCACCAAGGAGCCGCTGCCGGCGCTGATGAACTACCTGGGCGACCCCTACGGCTGCATCATCGACGTGGACGCCAGCGACTTTGACGCGGGCATCGCCGTAGGCACCGGCCCCTACAAGGTGACCGACATGGTGACCGACGACCACCTGACCCTCGCGCCCAACGAGTATTATTGGAATGGGGAGCCCAAGCTGGATGAATTGACCATCCGCACCATCTCCGACGGCAACACGCTGGCGATGGCGCTGCAGGCGGGCGAGATCGACGCCGCCTACGGCATGGCCTACGAGAGCTACCCGCTGTTTGAGAACGGCGCTTTCCAGTTCTCCGCCATCCAGACCTCCCGGGCCTTCTTCGCGTCGATGAACATGACCTCCCCCGTCATCCAGGACCCCGCTGTCAGACGCGCCATCGCCATGGGCATCGACAAGGCGGGCTTCGTGGCGGCGCTGTTGGACGGCCACGGCGTGGTGGGCCACGGCGCGTTCCCGGACGGCTTCTCCACCTTCGGCGGCGAGCGCGTGACCACCGAGGACTATGACCCCGAGGGAGCCAAGGCCCTCCTGGAGGCGGCGGGCTGGGTGGACGGCGACGGCGACGGCATCCGGGAGAAGGACGGCGTAAGGCTGGTCGTCCGCTGGCTCACGTATCCCAGCCGCCAGGAGCTGCCGCTGCTGGCCGAGTCCGTCCAGGCGACGCTCAAGGAGATCGGCATCGAGGTGGACATCAACTGCACCGCCAGCCGCCGGGAGTTCCTGGCCGACATGACCTCCTTCGACATCTACGCCTCCGCGCTGGTGACCGCGCCCTCCGGCGACCCGCAGTACTTCTTCACCACGTCCTGCCTGCCGGGCATGAGCTACAACTTCGGCGCTTACGAAAACGAGCATGTGAACGCGCTGATGGCCGAGATGGCCACCGAGTTCGACACCGCCCGGCGCGGCGAGCTGGCCGTGGAGCTCCAGCAGGCCATCCTCGACGACAACGCCTACATCTTCTGCTCCTTCCTGGAGATGAACATGATCTCCAAGGCGAATGTGAAGAACTACACCGCCCACGCCTGCGACTACTACCAGGTGACGGCAGAATTGGACATCGAATGATATGAACGACGCGATCATCCTTGAGAACAGGGCCTATTGGACAAAGCGCGCCCCCGGCTATTCCGAGTTGAACCGGCAGGAGCTGGCCGCGGATCGGCGCGGGCTCTGGCGGCGGGTGCTGGTGGAGCGCATCACCGAGCGCTTCCCCGGCCGGCCGCACGGCGACATCCACGTGCTGGAGGTGGGCACCGGCCCCGGCTTCTTCGCCATACTGCTGGCCGAGGCGGGGTATCGGGTGACGGCCATCGACCTGACCCCGTCCATGCTGGCCGAGGCCAAAAAGAACGCGGGCCCGCTGGGGCCGCGCATACGGTTCATGGAGATGAACGCCCAGGCGCTGACCTTCCTGGACGGGCGGTTCGACGTGATCCTCTCCCGCAACGTGACCTGGAACCTGCCGGACCCGGAGCTTGCCTACGCCGAGTGGGCGCGGGTGCTGAAGCCGGGCGGGCTGCTTTTGAACTTCGACGCCAACTGGTACCGCTACCTGTTCGACGACGACGCCAAGGACGCCTACGCCCGGGACCGGGCGGCGAGCGCCGCCGAGGGCGTGGACGACCTGAACGTCGGCGAGGGGTTCGACCGGATGGAGGACATCGCCCGGCGGGTGCCGCTATCGCGGGCAAGCCGGCCGGAGTGGGACGTGGGCGTCCTGTCCCGGATGGGGCTGGACGCGGCGGCGGACGCCGACGTCTGGAAGCGGGTGTGGTCCCGACAAGAGCGGGTCAGCCTCGCCTCCACGCCCATGTTCATGGTGTCGGGGATAAAGAGGGCGGCGGCGCGATAGCGCCGCCGTCGTCATTTCGTCTCGGGGTCCTTCAACTCCGCCGGTGTGGCGACGAAGTTTTGCTTTTCCGCGGTGCAGATCTCCCAGGTCCTGGCCCAGTGGAGGGCCACCACGGACTGCTGGGGGAACGAGTAGGCGCGGATGGTGCGGTTCTTGGTCTGCTTGAAGTATTTCAGGGCCTTGCCGCCCTTGCCCGAGGGATCGTAGGCGATCTCGAAGTGGAAGTGGACGGGGTAGTCCCCGCCGGAGTTGCCCACGTAGCCGATGGTCTCCCCGGCCAGGACGGGCACCTTGCGGCAGCCCTTGGTGATCGCGCCCGCGAAGCGGGACAGGTGCTGGTACTCGGTGTACCAGCCGTTTTTGTGGTCTATGACCACGTACAGGCCGTCGCCGTTGCGCACGCCCGCGTAGGCGATGCCGTCGGCGGCGGCGACCACGGGCTGGGCGGTGGTCACGTGGCCCACGTCCACGCCATGGTGCAGCCACGACGGCCAGCTCCCGCCCTGGTGGCTGTGGATGCGGGCGGCGTTGCGCCAGCCCACGTGGGAGGTCAGGTGCTTGAGGATCTCCGTCCCCGGCAGCGGCCAGACCAGTTTGCCCGGGTAGACCCGGTCGCTGGGGGCGAGCTGCGTCCTGACCGCCTTGGAGGTCACGTCCGGGTAGGGGATGTAGTAGTCCTCCGGGTCCCAGTCGTCCTCCACCACCTGCGGCGCGTCCGGCACCTCCGCGTCGGAGGCCGGGTCGTCGTCCCCGATGTCGAAGGTGACCTCCTCCACCGGGGCCTCGGGCTCCTCCTCGGCGTAGGACGGGAGGGCGCAGATAAGTAAGCAAAGCGCTATTAGTATACTGGTTATCCTATACATTCAAATCTTGCCAGGCGTGACTCAAAATCACTCCCCGATCGTCGCCTTGATCCTGCGGACGCCGGCGGAGGACGCCTCCTCCTTCTTGATCTTGAAGGACACGAGGTCGCCGGTATTGCTGGCGTGGGGACCGCCGCAGATCTCCTTGGAGAACTGGCCCATGGTGTAGACCTTGACGCGCTCGCCGTACTTGGACTCGAACAAACCGATGGCGCCCTGGGCCTTGGCCTCGGCGACGGTCATCTCCTCGCAGGTGATGGGCGCGGCGGCCTTGATGTACTCGTTGACCAGGCGCTCGACCTCGGCCTTCTCCTCGTCGGTCATCTTGCGGCCGAAGGAGAAGTCGAAGCGCAGGCGCTCCGGGGTGATGTTGGAGCCCTTCTGGGCGACCTCGGGGCCGAGGACCTTGCGCAGCGCGGCGTGCAGCAGGTGGGTGGCGGTGTGCAGCTTGGTGGTCTGCTCGCTGTGGTCCTGCAAACCGCCCTTGAAGCGCTGCTCCGCGCCGGCGTGGCTGTTCTCCTGGTGCTTCTTGAAGCGCTCGTTGAAGCCCTCGATGTCCACGGCGATGCCCTTCTCGTCGGCCATCTCGCAGGTGATCTCGATGGGGAAGCCGTAGGTGTCGTAGAGCTTGAACGCGGCCCGGCCGTCCATCTTCTCGGTGGACTTGAGCAGGCTGTCGATGGTCTCGTCGGAGATGGTGCCGTCCTTCACCTGTTCGATGATGGGCTTGTTGTCCGGGCTGGGCGGGAGCTGCCTGAGCGCGGCGGCCACGGCGTCGGGGTCGGCCTTGTTCGCCTTGAGCGCGGTGAACGCCTCGCGCTTGCGGGCCATGTTGCCGAACACCTTCTCGAACTCGGCCTGGCCCTTCTTGAGCGTGCGCTGGAAGCGCTCCTCCTCGAGCTTCAGCTGCTCCAGGATGTGCGCGCCGTTGCGCTCCAGCTCGGGGTAGACCTCCTTGTACTGGTCGATGATGACCTGGGCGATCTCGCAGGTGAAGCCCGCGGGCATGCCCAGCTTCATGCCGTGGCGCACGGCGCGGCGGATCAGGCGGCGCAGCACGTAGCCCTGGTCCACGTTGGACGGGGTGACGCCGCGGTCGTCGCCGATGATGAAGGTGGCGGTGCGCATGTGGTCGGAGATGATGCGGATGGCGCGGGTGACCTCGTCGCTCTCGCCGTACTTCTTGCCGGACAGTTCCTCGATCTTTCCGATGATCTGGGCGAAAATTTCAGTCTCATACACCGTGTTCGCGCCCATCAGCACGCAGTAGGTGCGCTCCAGGCCCATGCCGGTGTCTACGTTCTTCTGCTTCAGCGGGATGAACGTGCCGTCGGCCTGCTTCTCGTACTGCATGAACACGTCGTTCCAGATCTCAAGATAGCGGCCGCAGGAGCAGGCGGGGGAGCAGTCCGGGCCGCAGGGCGGCTGGTCGCGGATGATGAACATCTCGGTGTCCGGGCCGCAGGGGCCGGTGACGCCGGCGGGTCCCCACCAGTTGTGCTTCTTGGGCAGGTAGAACAGGTTCTCGTCCTTCACGCCCTGCGCGCGCCACAGGCTCGCGGCCTCCTCGTCGCGGGGGCAGTCGGCGTCGCCCTCGAATACGGTAAAGGCCAGCTTGTCCGGGTCGAGGCCCAGCCAGTCCGGGCTTGTCAAAAACTCCCAGCTCCAGGGGATCATCTCGGCCTTGAAGTAGTCGCCCAGGGACCAGTTGCCCAGCATCTCGAAGAAGGTCAGGTGGCTGGGGTCGCCCACGTCGTCGATGTCGCCGGTGCGGATGCACTTCTGCACGTCCGTCAGCCGCGTGCCCATCGGGTGCTTCTCGCCCATCAGGTAGGGCACCAGCGGGTGCATGCCGGCGGTGGTGAACAGTACGGTGGGGTCGTTCTCGGGGATGACCGAGGCGGACGGGATGCGGGCGTGGCCCTTTTCCTCGAAGAAGCGGAGGAACAGGCTGCGCAGTTCGTTGGCGGACTTGATGTTCATGGGGATTACCTCCTGTCTGCATGGTAAAGCGATGATACAAATAATAAAGCATCTGTTCATTCAAGGACGAACAGATGCGCTTCGCGGTACCACCCTGATTGGCCTCGCAGCTATTTTCAAGACGCTCGAGACCCTCTTTAGCTCTGTAACGGAGAGAGCCGCCGCGCCATTCCCTGCGCGGAGCCGGGACGCATGTCCCCGGGAGATTGGCCGGTCCGTCGCCATCCTGCCGCCTCGCACCACCCGGCGGCTCTCTTGAAGGCTGCGCGACGCACGCGATCCCCCTGTGCCTTTTGCTATAACGGGTTAGATTATAGCACTCGACAGCGGAGATGTCAATCGCTGGATTGTGAAATATCGTCCTCCGCCATGCGATACCCGACCCCGACCTCGGTGAAGATATACCGCGGCTCGTTGGGGTCGGGCTCGATCTTGCGGCGGATGCCGGCCATGTGGACGCGCAAGATCTTGTTGTCGGAGGACGCGGAGGGTCCCCACAATTCCTTGAGCATGGTCTTGTAGGTCAGCACCCGCCCGGCGTGGCGGCCCAGCAGCGCCACGATGCGGTACTCGTTGGGCGTCAGCTTCACGTCCACGCCGCCCCGGTAGACCCGGTGCTTGCGGTAGTCGATCTCCAGCTCGCCCACGTGGTAGCTGCCGGTCAGGGCGATCTCCCCGGCCTCGGCGGTGGTGCGGGTGTGGCGCAGGGCGGCGCGGATGCGGGCCAGCAGCTCGATGGCCCCGAAGGGCTTGGTGACATAGTCGTCCGCGCCCAGGTCCAGGGCCAGCGCCTTGTCCTCCTCCATGCTCCGGGCCGAGATGACCACGATGGGCGTGCGGGTCCACTGGCGCATGCTGCGGATGATCTGGTTGCCGTCCATGTCGGGCAGTCCCAGATCCAGCAGCACGCAGTCCGGGCAGTGGGAGGACACCATGTCCAGTGCCCCCTGCCCGCTGGTCACCACGATCACGTCGTAGCCCGCGGCCACCAGCGTGGCCTTCAAAAAGGTGCAGATGCCCGGGTCGTCCTCGACGATCAGGACCTTGCAGCGGATCATATTCGACATTACAGTATCTCCTCTCAACACGGCAGCGTGAAGCTGAACGCCGCCCCGCCCTTATCGCTCTTCCCCGCGGTGAGCTGTCCGCCGTGGGCGCGGATGATGGACTGGCAGACGGACAGGCCGATGCCCATGTTGCGCTTATCGTCCGAGCGGTTCTGGGAGAGCCTGCGCGGCCCGCCGGCGAACAGCTCCGGCAGCAGGGCGGGCGGTATGCCGTCGCCGTCGTCCTCCACCGTCACCCGGACGGCGCCGTCCTCCCGGCGGGCGGTGAGCCACACCCGGGTGGCGCTGCCGGCGTGGGCGGACACGTTGTCGAACAGGTTGATGAGCACCTGCTCGATCAGCGTGGCGTCCATGGGGACCAGCAGGATGTCCTCGGGCATGTCGGCCTCCACCGGCAGCGCGTCCGGGGCGCGGCGGTACTTGACGATGGCGCTGCCCACGATCTCCTCAAGCACCTCGTCGGTTTTTTTGAGCGCCACGTCGCCGCCGGTGAACTTGGTCACCGACAGCAGGTTCTCCGTCACCCGCACCAGCCACTGGGCGTCCCGGTGGATCTCCTTGACCAGCGCGGCCCGGTCCTCCGGCGGCAGCGCCTGGGCCTGGAGCGACGAGCTCGCGCCCAGTATGGACGCCAGCGGCGTGCGGATGTCGTGGGCGATGGCCCGCAGCAGGTTCGCCCGCAGCTTCTCCCGCTCCGCCTCGTACTTCAACTGCTCCGTGCGCTTGACCCGGGTGGTCAGCGTGCTGATGATCAGCGACACCGCCAGCATCACCGTGAACGTCAGCGGGTAGCCCGAATAGGTCACGTCGAATTCCCAGAAGGGGTAGGAGAACATGTAGTTCACGCAGAACGTGCCCACGATGGACGCCGCGATGCCGTAGCCGTAGCCGTCCGTCAGCCGCGCGATCAGCACCACCGCCAGTATGAACACCGGCATGGCGAAGGGGTTGTTGTCGTCGTAGATGCCCGACAGCGCCATCGACAGCCCGACGGCCACGCCCATGATTACTAACCAGATGAGCGTGTTGTGTAAGTTGCGACGCATGCTCTGTGCTCCTGTTTGAGTCAATTGGGAATGGGGAATGGGAAATGGGGAATTGAATTTGCGACCTCATCCGACCCGCTTCGCGGGCCACCTTCCCCTGAAGGGGAAGGCATGCTGCCGCGCTCTCTATTGGAATCAAAACAAATCCCGGAGGGATTTGCACCGCCATTTCCCATTCCACATTCCCCATTTTCTCCGTGCCCACTCTTGATATTATACCATCTTTCCGCCCCGTGAGCGGGCCGCGCGCCCATCCTTTCCGAAAATTTAGCGGCGCATGGGTGTATAATGACGGGGACTTATGGACAAAGGGGGCGTTTCCCATGTACAGCAAGGAATATGAGGAAGCCAAGAAGGAATTCGTCAACTGCCTCTGGATGAGCGTCATCGGCCTGGGCGTGCCGGTGTACCTGGCCTTCCACGAGTGGTGGCCCATCATGCAGCGGGAAAAGAAAAAGGCCCTGGCGGGCGAGACGAAAGAGGAATAGGAGGCGGTGCCCATGCCCGGATGGTTCAAGACCCTTGAGAAACTGCGGCCCATCTACGACTGGACCTACAAGCTGCTGCTCGTCATCTGCAAGCTGCTGCTGATGGCGGACGTGGTCATCACGTCGGTCACGGTGGCGGGGCGCTATTTCCCGTTCTTCACGGCCCCGCACTGGTCGGAGGAGATCATACTGACGCTGATGGTCTACATGGCGGTGCTGTCGGCGACGCTGGCCATTCGCAAGCGCAGCCACATCCGCATGACCGCCTTCGACAGCTACCTGCCCCGCAAGGCGCTGCTGTGCCTGGACCTGCTGGCCGACCTGGCCGTGCTGGCGCTGGGCGTGATACTGCTCGTGGAGGGCGCGAAGGTGGTCAGCCCCACGGGGAACATCGCGAAGTTCGCGAAGTATTCGTCCTTACCTAAATTGAGCCAGATCTGGATGTACATGCCCGTGCCGGTGGCCGGCGTCGGCATGATCATCTTCGAGCTGGAGCAGGTGTTCCAGCGCATCGAGGCGTTTTACATCGACGACGACGGGAAGGGGGCGCAGGCGTGATGGCGGGTGAAAACCTCTCTACCCTTATCCTCCTGGGCAGCTTCCTGCTCATGGTGTTCCTCCGCTTCCCCATCGCCTACTCGGTGGGCATCTCTACCGTTCTCTGCCTGATCTCGATGGGCCAGAGCCTGAGTGTGCTGCCCATGCAGATGGTCAAGGGCGTGTGGTCGTTCTCGTTGATGGCCGTGCCGTTCTTCATCACCATGGGCGTGCTCATGGGCTCGGGCGGCATCTCCGAGAAATTGATCGCGCTGGCCAACTCATTGGTCGGCTGGATGCGCGGCGGCCTGGCGATGGTCAACATCGTGGCGTCCTACTTCTTCGGCGGCATCTCGGGTTCGGCATCCGCGGACACCGCCTCTCTCGGCTCCATCCTCATCCCCATGATGGTGGACCAGGGCTATGACGCCGACTTCTCCACCGCCGTCACCATCACGTCCTCCTGCGAGGGCCTGCTGGTGCCTCCCAGCCACAACATGGTCATCTACGCCACGACGGCGGGCGGCATTTCGGTGGGCGCGCTGTTCATGGC
>JAFUWR010000143.1 GCA_017471125.1 Clostridia bacterium
CGTCCGCACGGAGGCAAGGCGTGTCTTCAGGCTTGCATATATCGAGGCGTATATCGGCTGGCTCATGATGGTATCCGGGGTGATGCTCCACGTCAGCGTCTTAGAAGCTGCGTTTGCCCAAGAGCAGGAGGTTTCCGCCTGAACGACAGGAGCCCACCAACCATCCCCCGAATAGCCCATGTCCGCATTCGTGAAGCACAGGCGCAGTCCTGCCTTGGTGATCTTGCTGCCAAAGGTATTCTTTATGGTCATGGTGATGTCGATGGTATCTTCCGGAGCCAGAATCGTCCGGGATACCGTGCAGGAAGTGACGCTAAAGTCCGCCATTTCGATTCCCCCTTAAATGTCGGTCATCTTGAATGCCAGCCCGCCGTCCGTGGTACGCCGCAGCTGATAGTTGCCAAACTGCACATAATTGCCCGCGAACCGGCTGTATTTGCTGCCGTTCATCACGACGTTGACGCTTTCGCTGTCGATGAGCACTTCGCCAGTGGACTGGTTGTCGCCTACGTGAAGGCCGTCGTTGTCGATGCGTACAACGCGCTTGAAGTCCGCTCTGGCGGCGTCAGCGGTGGCCTGTGCAGTGCTCGCCGCTACCTGCGCCTCATAGGCGATCTGCGAGATAGCAGTCAACTCTCCATCGATCAGTCGGAACATGGGATGTTCTGGGTAGAAGTACATCTGATAGGTGGAGTACATGTAGCCCAAGGCAATGTAGGTCAGTATTTCATTCGCCGGAGCCGTCGTCAGCCAGTTTTCGCTGGACACCACAAAGCTATTGCCAATGAGCGTACCTGCGAGGTATAATGTGGCATACTGCGTAGCCGTCCACGAACTGCCTGCATTGTTTCTCAGTGTACAGCTGGGGTAGCTCAGGTAGTTGTTTGAACCGGTGGCTGCTGCCGTGATTGCTGAGCCCGCCCACAGGATGGGCTTGTCCACATCGAATATGGAACCTGCTGCCAGATGGAAGTATCCGCTGGAATCGCCGACGATCACACGAGACGCGCTGATGGCAGTTTTGGCCTTGATGACATTGTTGAAGCGGATGCGGTCGTAGGTGTCGCTGTTGATCGAACGGCAGATCCACCAGCCGGTATAGGTGCCGGTGCCAATCGTCACGCCGACCCTATAGATCATCTGCACCATATTCCCTGCAGCGATATGCGTCGTGCAGCGCGTGGTGCTGTTGATATAGACTGCCTTTGCTCCGGTCGTGCCGCCACCCGAGAGCGTCAGGTTAAGCGTTGCAGAGGTACTCGTCCCCGCGTAGGGAAGCCAGTAGAGGATCGTCTGCCCATCCACCAGGGAGGCGAACGACGCCCGGCCCGTCCAGGCATAGGTGGATGAAGTCTGTGTTCCCACAATACACTCGGTGCTGGACAGTGCCTGCGCCGCCTCGCCCTCCGCAGTCTGCGCGAGATTGTACGCCTGCTTTGCCGCTTCATATGAAGATGAAAGCGAAATGTCGCTGTAGACAAAGGAGCTGTCCGAGAACACATTCAGGTCGCAGAAGTACAGGCTGTTCGTGCTGCCCGCTGTGTACGATGGCTCCGCTGTGACCCAACTGCCGCCCGGCGGATTCGCCGTGGGCTTGGCAGGCTTCGCGGATGTGGAGGATTGCAGCAGATAGTACCGTGTGCAGGATTGAAGGTCGCGCACAGCGGAGAGCGTGATGGTTGCCGATGCTTTGATCGCCATTCATCATCCCTCCAATCAACCTTCCAGCTGCGCAATGTAGCTCGCCTTGTTGGTCACGTCCCCGGCGGAGATCGTCAGTGTCTGGCCGGTTGCCGTCGCCGTAGTCGCACCATCCTTATACCACTTGATGGTTCCCAGCGCTGCGATCTGCGCGCTGTTTAGCTCGGTTCCGCCCTGGTACACATGCGCCGTCAGAGTGGTGGCAATGGCAGAGTTTTTGAAGATGGTGCCATTGGAACTGGTGATTGCTATCGTGATGGCGTCCTCTCCGGCTTCTCCCTGCGGCCCCTGGCTTCCCGTCGCGCCGGTCAGCGCTTTCGACCATGTGAACTTCTTCACAAAGGTCTGGCTGTTGCAGCTGAATGTCAGCGTGATCTCGCCGGTGTATGTCGTAGTAGAGCCGAAGGTGGCGTTGGCGGCGACATTGAGCACAAGTGAACCGTCCGCACTGGCCGTGCCCGCATTGTTGCTGCCGAGCGTGACGCCGCTTGGCAGCGTGGAATACGCCACCGTGCATGCAGCGCGGGTCGTGCCTATGTAGCCTGCGAACGGGATTGTAATCGTCATAGCCGCTTTCGCCTTGCCGTCAAGGGTGCATGGCACAGATACAGCCTCGTTTCCGCACACCACGCTGGTGGCGCTGGTTCCATTGTTGCCGGGATTACCTTGCGGCCCCTGACTACCCGTGGCCCCGGTAAGGGACTTCGACCAGGTGAAGGTTTTTGTGCCCACTGTGGTGGAACTGTACTTGAAAGTCAACGTGATCGTGCCTTCATTCGCGCCACCCAGGTTGGAGGCCGCAGCCACATTCAGCACCAGACTGCCCTCTGCGGAAGCCGTTCCGGGTGTGTTCGTGTTGAGCGTGATGCCCGATGGTAGCGTGGAGTAAGTCACAGTACAAGCCCGGCGGGTAGTGCCCTGGAAGATGGAGAACGGGATGGTGATGGTTCCCGACGCCAGTGTCTTGCCGTCCTTGTCGCAGGCCAGCACCTGGGCTTCATTGCCTACCAGGATGGAATAGGGGGCAGTTCCGGTCGCACCGGTCAGCGCGATGCCGATGGCCACCGACTTGTGCAGCGTGATGTCGCCGCCATCCAGCACCACGGGGATGTCGATCTTGCCGCCGAAAGTTGTCAGGATGGCCTGGGTGAGCGCTGTGGTCGCTGTGAACGTGAGCGTCGGCGCGATGGTGTCGTCGTCCGAGGTGACCGTCACGCCGGTGGGCAGAGACAGCGAGGTCGTGTCCACCGCAGCCGTGACCGCCTTGGAGCCGCAGTAACCATAAATCGTCGTGGAAAAGCTCTGTGTGGATTTTACCTTGGTCGTATCGCCGGCGAAGGTGAAAGCGTCCGTGGAAAGGTTCACAGCATAGCCGTCCGTCAGGTCGACGATGCTGATCTGGTCAGATGATCTGATAGCCATGAAAGATCCTCCTCAGTCTGTTATGAGAGCGCAGCGGAACGTGGCCTTCACGTCCACATCCGCCGGGCCAAGCGTAAGCCGGAAGCCTCCGTCCGAGAGGCGCGTATCGTCGGTAGAAATGATGCCATACCTGTCCTCGTCCATTCGCAGCCATTCCCACTGCAGGTGGGCGGTTGCCCCGAAGGCCGCCCTGAGCGCTGTCAGGTTCTCTATGATCTGCTTCCCATAATGAACGGATACAGAAAGCACCGTGGAGACGTTATTATCTTTGAATACCGTACCCCGGCTACTGTCGATGTGCAGCACAGCGGGAGTAGCGTCCTGCATGGCCTCCTCGACGCTGTCGTCCACCTGGCCTACCACAAGCTCAATGAAGTCCTGGGACTGGATGATAGACGTGTTCAGCTGATCAATGAATGCCTGCCGGGCAAAGAGCTGGTCGACGTCAATTCGTGCAGCGTCGATCTGATTCACCAGCGCGAAGGTCGCCAGCAGGTTTCCTGTGTTCAAGTCGGAAGCAGTAATGGACGTTTCCAGGATGACCCACCCGGCCTCCGTCTGCCCGGCGTCGATCTCCTGCTCCGTCACCGTTGTGAGCGCGCCGGTGACATTGCCGCTGCTGTCCACGTCGATGGTGTAGTAGTTTCCGTCGCTGGCCCGGACGCACAGGTTGCCGATGGACGCCCCGATCATCTGCGCGTACTCCACCGCCAGGTTGCGGATGAACACCTGCCCGGCTGCGCCGTAGTCCAGATTCATGGACTGCGCCACCAGGTGCCGAATGGTCGCTGCGTCGAAGGTGGCCGTTCCGCAGGTGATGACCGTAAATGCCGCCAGCGCCGCCGCGAGGCTGTCCGTCTCGATGTCATGGGCGGTCAGGCTGGCGATCTTCGCGGCCCCGGCTTCTATCGCTCCCGCATTCAGGCTGTTGATGGTCGCTGCCGCGATGTGGGCAAACTCAATCGCCGCCGACTGAATGTTCGCCGCGCCGATGGCTGCGTTCTGGATGTGGGCATTCCCGATGGCCGCTTCCTGGATCTGCAGCTCGCCGACCGAGCCCTCCTGAAGCTGCCCGATGCCCACAGAGCCCAGAGCCAGCTTGCTGCCGGAAATGATGCCGGTGGGTAGCTGCCGGGAGGAGATCATGCTGGCGCTCACGGTGTCCTCCACGGAGCCCAGCGTCATCTTCTCGTACTGGCGCGTCAGGCAGTTGTAGGTGTAGGACGTCATACGCATGGCCACTTCCACGCCCACGCGCCGAGCGATCACGCGAACGGTGTCCCCCAGGAAGATACTCTGCAGAAAGCTGTACTGGCTGTACTCCTCCGTCTGCGTGACGTCGATGAACTCCACCGTGAGCGTGACAACGGGAAGGTCACACCCCTTGTCAAACTCCGCCTGCGCCGCCTGACGCATCTGCGTATAGCACTTGGCCTTGGTCTTCTTGTTCTTTCCCTTGGTGACCTCCTTGCAATCGGACACGGCGAGATGAATCCATTTCGGGGCCGGGTAATTGGCGATATTCGGACTGTCGATATAGACCTCGGGCAGGTACAGCACCTTGCCGTCCTTGTCCTCGCCGGTAGGCATGATACGTGTGACAACGTCGGAAAGATCGACGTCATACTTGATGCCCGTCAGATTTTTGCCCTGGCGGATCTGGATGTTGGTGTCGCTGCCCACGCGCTCCACGATGAACACGTCGAACCAGTCCCGCTGGAGTTCCCCACCGTACTTCTCCACGATACCGCCATCACCGAGCAGGATATCCACGGGGTTCTTGTTCTCGTAGGAGACCTCCTCGGCGGTGGTGGACAGGTCGGAATAGAAGGTGAAGTCATGTTCGGACAGGCATACCGCCGACAGCTGATCCACAACGGTCTTTCCTGAGGTGGTGTTCAGCGCAGTGAGGGTTTTGACCATGTTCTCCAGAAGGTCATAGAAGATATGGCGGGCATAGGCGGTGATCTTGTCCAGCTCCGGCACCACGCGATAGATGCGGAAGGGCTGGTCGCGCAGCTGCCGGGCCTCAATGACCTCCCCGGTGGCATCCGCGTATTGGGATGCATTTCGCACAAAGGCCAGGGACGCGGCAGGCATGTAGCCCCGCTTTCCATCCGGGCAGACGACCTCCCAGAGTGTGTCGGTGGTCTGCTCCAACACGATGACCTGCTTGCCCTTCTTATACTTGCCGAGCTTTTTATACTTGCTGCCCGTGGAGGAACGCAGAACCAGCGGATTGCGGGCGGTGTTCACCTTGTAGATGGCCTTGCCCTCGCTGTACGCCTTATAGGCCAGCGCCACCTGGGGTGTGGCAGAGGCGGGCACCGGGGCGCGGACGATGTATCCCTCCTGAAGCCTGTGCCATTTGCCGACCTCGTCCAGCGGGTGAACGATCTCCAGCTCGTATTCACCATTGAGGGTTTCCTTCACCAGCGCGGAGGATGGGGAGATGGTTCCGAGACCGTTGCCGGAGAAGTCGGTGCAATCAGCGGGATAGACACAGAGCATGGGCGTTCACCTCCGTTCGGTGTGGTATTCATTACAGATATCGCCAGTTGGGAGCAATGACAATCCTGGAAACGTCCCCCGTGTAGCTGATCAGGTTGTTGCCCGGCTTCAGAACAGGAAACTCGCCCTCCATCTTCTCATTCAGCAGCGTCTCGCCCTGATAGGCTTCCTGGATGACGCTGTTCAGCGTGATGCTGTCCTCGATGCCCTCCAGTTCCACAAAGGTATCATTGATGATGAGTGTCGCGTCCCCGCTGCCGTAGACGTGGATGATTGGC
>JAFUWR010000144.1 GCA_017471125.1 Clostridia bacterium
GACACCTCCGTGCTCCACGCCCGCGAGGGCGGCACCACCCTCGAGGTGGACGAGGTGTTCCAGCACGTCATGAACTACACCCACTGGACGCCCAACCCGGCGCTGATGCACCGCTGCCTGGAGGAGAGCAAGAACTCCGTGGAGCAGCTCGTGAACATCGGCTACGACATGATGGAGGCGAACTTCCGCTTCGAGACCCCGTTCTTTGAGGAGAAGGGCGGCTTCCACCTGATCAAGAACGCCCTGGACGAGCGCGTGGAGCTGTGGAACAAGGCGCTGGCGGACGCGGGCGTCGAGGTGATCTTCAACACCACCGCCACGGGCCTGCTGATGGACGGCGACAAGGCCGTGGGCGTCACCGCCAAGCGCGCCGACGGCACCAAGATCACCGTCAACGCCAAGGCGGTCATCATCGCCTCCGGCGGCTACCTGGGCAACCGCGACCTCCAGGAGAAGTTCCTCAAGACCCGCAAGCTCAACGCGGCCGCGGGCGGCAACAGCCTGTGCACCGGCGACGGCATCATGATGGCCAACGACGCGGGCGCAGTGCTGACCAAGACCTTCGGCTATTGCCCCTGCGAGTACGGCGGGACCAACTCCAAGGCCTCCCGCCCCGCCAAGCAGGACAAGTACGACCAGAACTACGCCTTCAAGTTCGGCCTCTACGGCAACCTGCTGGTGGACGCCGAGGGCAAGCGCTTCATCAACGAGGGCCTGCTGTGCGACTACCCCATGAGCTACGGCTCCGAGCAGATCCTGCTGAACGCGCCCTGGTACGGCATCGTGGACCAGGCCTACGTGGACGCCATGACCACCCAGGGCCTGTATGAGTACACCCTCGCCAAGGGCGCCACCACCGACAAGGGCGTCTGGTTCATCGGCAACTACTTCAAGGATCGCATCCTCGACAAGCTGCCCGAGGACATCGAGGAGGGCATCCGCGAGGGCTGGCTCGCCAAGGCCGACACCATCGAGGAGCTGGGCGAGGCCTTCGGGCTGACGAACCTGGCCGAGACCGTCGCCCAGTACAACGAGTACTGCGACAAGGGCGTGGACGAGCAGTTCGGCACCTCCCCCTGGTACCTCAGCAAGGTCGAGAAGGGCCCCTTCTACGCCGTGCAGTGCGAGCCCTCCGCCTGGTCCACCTTTGGCGGCATCCGCACCGACGACAAGCTGCGCGCCCTCAAGGACGACAACACCCCCATGCAGGGCCTGTACGTGGTCGGCACCGACAACGGCTCCCTCTATTACAGCCCCTACTACGACGTGCCCGGCTATTGCTACGGCCTGTGCATCGACTCCGGCTACATCGCCGCCAACGAGGCCGTGGCCTATATCGACGCATGATGCCCCCGGCGCGGGGCGGCTCCCGCCCCGCGCCCCCTCTTGTATTGTAAATTTTCGGCTATACCCGAAAAAGGTATTGCATTTTTTGCCGTGTAGCAGTATAATAATACCTGCGTTCGGCAAACGACGACGCGCTGATGTAGCTCAGTAGGTAGAGCGCATCCTTGGTAAGGATGAGGTCGCCGGTTCGAATCCGGCCATCAGCTCCATGTCTGCACGTAAGTTTTGATACAAAGCTTGCGTGCAGATTTTTGTTGTATGAATATGGAGATTATGCAGAAATGAACCTATTCGCTGTGAATAACGCTCATTTCTGCATAAATCATTTATTGGCTTGCAAAAGTGCCTATATCGTTCATCAAGTCCACACGCCACCTTACCTTGTTTTCATCCCATATCCATACCCTTCCCTGAGCAAAAAGGGCATTTTACCGGTATCCGTTGACAAGTGTTGACAAGTGTTGACAAGTGTTGACATGTGTTGACGAATAGAAATCAGTGAGTGAACTAGTAATATCAAGGTCAGTCAATTATCCGTTGTATTAGGGCGTCCATGGCCATTATTGGGTCTCCATGGCGGATTTCGCATTCCCATATAATGAGTACACGCCAGCCAAGTTCTTCCAGCTTTTTATAATTTCTTTGATCTCGTTCAATGTTATACTGAAACTTTGCATCCCAGAATTCCGTGTTTGTCTTTGGTCGCACAAACCACTTACAGCCTTGATGCCCATGCCAGAAACAGCCGTTGACA
>JAFUWR010000145.1 GCA_017471125.1 Clostridia bacterium
CGGCAAGACCCGCTACGACGGCCACGCCGTCCGCAGGCAGCCGCCCAAAAAAGTCAAGAAGCCGCGCCGGGGCATCCGCTCCGAGAACCTCAAGGCCGCGCTGTGGCTGTGGTGCCCGCCGGTGGGCCTCGCCAAGATGTGGCAGTCGTCCTGCACCTGGCGGCGCGGCGTGAAGATCGGCGTCACCGCCGCCATGGCCGCCATCGTGCTGGCCATATTCATCGTGCCCACGCCCAAGACCGCCAGCTACACCACCGGCGTCCAGATGGTGGCCGGCAAGCCGGAGGTGGAGGTCTACGGGCCCGCGCTGCCGGCGCTGATCGTGCCCGGGTACACCCGGGAGTCCACCGGGTCCATCATCGTGGACGAGGTCGCCAACGACGTGCACTACGTATACGCCGCCGACGACGCGGACTGCTACCACGAGTACGAGTGCAAGTTCGCCTTCGCCAGCTCCCAGCGGCTGACCGTCTATGAGGCGTACCACCTGGGGTTCCGGCCCTGCGGGCGCTGCAACCCGCCCGTCTATATCCCCGGGCAGACCGACCCCATCACCGCGCAGCCCCTCGCCAGCACCGCCGTGACCGTCGGAGCGGAAGCCACAGCCGACGAGGCTCCAACGGATGATGCCGTCGCCCAATGACCATGCAACCGCCGCCGTCCCCGCAAGGGGGCGGCGGCATTATTATTCAGTAGAACCATTTTTATGATGATCTTTTCTGGCATATCCTCCGGGGGCACAAGGCCACCTTTAGTAAAGGTTGCCTTTTTCCCCCGGACCCCCCTTTTTCTATCCAAACTCACGTTAGTGCGTATTTGAAGCGTTCCGCATCAGCCAAAAGCCTTCCCCCGGTGGGGAAGGTGGCACAGCCGCAGGCTGTGACGGATGAGGTCCCCCAGCGGGCGGCGCAACGCCGCCCCTACGGAGGCCTCCCTTGTGCAAAGGGAGGTGGCCGCAGGCCGGAGGGAGTGACGCCCCCTCAGTCAGCTCCGCTGACAGCTCCCCCTGCGCAGGGGAGCCTGGCAGGCGCTGTGGGCAGCGCCCCCTAATTCCTCAACGAATGCAGCGGCGCGGGGATCCGTCCGCCGCGGCGGATGAACGGCGCGGCGCTGAACGCCCTGACGGGGATTACGGGCGCGTGTCCCAGCAGCCCGCCGAATTCCACATTGTCGCCGACGGCTTTGCCCGGCGCGGGGATGACGCGCACGGCGGTGGTCTTGTTGTTGACCATGCCGATGGCGGCCTCGTCGGCGATGATGGCGGCGACGGTCTCGGCGGGGGTATCGCCGGGGATGGCGATCATGTCGAGGCCCACGGAGCACACGCAGGTCATGGCCTCGAGCTTCTCCAGCGACAGCGCGCCCTTCTGCGCGGCCTGGATCATGCCGATGTCCTCGGACACGGGGATGAACGCGCCGGACAGCCCGCCCACATGGGAGGACGCCATGACGCCGCCCTTCTTGACCGCGTCGTTCAATAGCGCCAGCGCGGCGGTGGTGCCGTGGGCGCCACAGATCTCGAGGCCCATCTCCTCCAATATGGCCGCCACCGAGTCGCCCACCGCGGGGGTCGGGGCCAGGGACAGGTCCACGATGCCGAAGGGCACGTTCAGACGGCGGCTGGCCTCACGGGCCACGAGCTGGCCCACCCGGGTGATGTGGAAGGCCGTGCGCTTGATGGTCTCGGCCACCTCGTCGAAGGGCGCGTCCTTGACGTTCTCCAGCGCCACCTTCACCACGCCCGGCCCGCTGACGCCCACCGACACGGCGCAGTCGCCCTCGCCGGGGCCGTGGAACGCGCCCGCCATGAAGGGGTTGTCCTCCACGGCGTTGCAGAACACCACCAGCTTCGCGCAGCCCAGCCCGCCGCTGTCCGCCGTGGCCGCGGCGGTCTGCTTCACCACGTCGCCCATCAGCCGCACGGCGTCCATGTTGATGCCCGCCCGGGTGGAGCCCACGTTCACCGACGAGCACAGGAAGTCCGTGGTGGACAGCGCCTCGGGGATGGACTCGATCAGCCGCCGGTCGGCCTCGGTCATGGCCTTGTGCACCAGCGCCGAATAGCCGCCGATGAAGTCCACGCCCGCGGTCTTGGCCGCGCGGTCCAGCGCCTGCGCCACCCTGACGGGGTGCTTGATCGCGCCCGTCACCAGCGCCGCCGGGGTCACGGAGATGCGCTTGTTCACGATGGGCACGCCAATCTCCCGCTCGATGTCCCGCCCCACCTGCACCAGGCGCTCCGCCCGGCGGGTGATGAGGTCGTAGATGTTGTCGCAGAGCTTCCGCTCGTCGTCCGTCACGCAGGAGAACAGCGATATGCCCATGGTGATGGTGCGCACGTCCAGCTTCTGGTGGTCGATCATCTGGAGGGTCTCCAGGATCTCGGATGTGTTGATCATATGCATGCGCCCACCCCCTCAGATCTGGTGCATCGCTTCAAAGATCTCGCTGCGCTGCATGCGGATCTGCACGCCGATGCGCGCGCCCAGGGCGTCCAGCTCCGTCTTGAGCGTGTCGAAGGAGCACGCGCCCGAGGAGATGTCCGCGATCAGGATCATCGAGAACAGCCCCGACACGATGGTCTGGGAGATGTCCAGGATGTTCGCGTCGTTCTCGTAGAGGATGCGGCTCACCTGCGCGATGATGCCCTTCCTGTCCGTGCCCAGCACGCTGATGACCGCCTTTTTCATTTCGTTCATATATCAAATCCTCCGTTTAATCTTTATCGTTCCAGGCGTCCTCGGACCAAATGATGTCACTCATCGTCCACCTCGATCAGCGGGTGCGCCTGGCCGCGCCCCTCGCGCAGCTCCCGCACGGATCTCATCAAATGCGCCTGATTGGCGTAGCTGTAAAAGGGGTCGGTGTTTTGGGAGATCTCAAAGGGTATGCGGTTCTCCCGCAGCACCGCCTTGACGAACAGGTTGATCGCCGCGGAGGTGTTCAGCCCCACCGAAGCGCAGAAGGCGTCGAAGCGGTTCTTGTCCCCCTCGTCCACCCGCGCAGTAATGGTCGCCAGTGCCATGTTAGCTCCTCCTTTGCCCATGATGCTGACATTATATCACTATCGTGTGCTGATTGCAAGCGTTTGTAATATGATTTCCCAATTGCTTTTTCCCCCCGTTCACGCTATAATAGTGCGTAGACCATCACACGGAGGGAACGAGATGCTTTCAGAATACCTGATGATCGGGGAGATCACGAAGCCCCAGGGCGTGCGGGGGGAGGTCAAGGTGCGCCCGTGCACCTGCGACCCGGACCGCTTCGAGGGGCTGGAGACGGTGTACATAAAGAAGGGCGAGGGATACGCGCCCCTGCGCGTCCATGTCAACCGCCTGGGGGCGGACGCGGTGTTCATGAATGTGGACGGCGTGGCGGACCGGGACGCGGCGGAGAAGCTGCGGGGCACGCGGCTATACATCGACCGCGCCCACGCGGTGGAACTGGACGAGGACACCAATTTCCTCACGGACCTCTACGGCCTGCGGGGGCTGGCGGACGACGGCCGCGACCTGGGCGAGCTGACGGACGTGATGCAGCCCGGCGGCAACGACGTGTACGTGTTCAAGGGCCCGCTGGGCGAGGTGCTGGTGCCGGCGCTCAAGAGCGTGGTGCTGGCGGTGGACCTGGAGGCGGGCGTGATGCGCCTGGACGGGAAGCGACTGGACGAGGTGGCCGTGTTCGATGAGGATTAAGGTCTTTACGCTGTTCCCGGAGATGCTCAGGCCCATGCTCGGCCAGTCCATCCTCGGGCGGGCGATCAAAAACGGGCTGCTGGAGGTCGAGCTCATCGACATCCGGGACTACACGCTGGACAAGCACCGCTCCACCGACGACTACCCCTTCGGCGGCGGCGCGGGCATGGTGATGACGGCCCAGCCCATCGTGGACGCCATCGCTCAAAACACAGAGGGCTTCCGCGGGCGGCGGGTGTACCTGTCCCCGCGCGGGCGGCGGCTGACGCAACGGATCGTCGAGGAATTGGCGAAGGAGGACGGGCTCGTGCTGCTCTGCGGCCACTACGAGGGCGTGGACCAGCGGGCGCTGGACAGCGTCATCGACGAGGAGCTGTCCATCGGCGACTACGTGCTCACCGGCGGCGAGCTGGGCGCGCTGGTGGTCATCGACGCGGTGTCACGGCTGGTGCCGGGGGTGCTGGGATCGGACGAGTCCTCCGAGGACGAGAGCTTCACCACCGGGCTGTTGGAATACCCCCAGTACACCCGCCCCGCCGACTTCCGCGGGATGGCCGTGCCCGACGTGCTGCTGGGCGGCAACCACGCGGACATCGAGGCCTGGCGGCGGGAGCAGTCGCTGGCGATCACCCTCGAACGCCGGCCGGAGCTGCTGGACGCCGCGCCGCTGACGGACGCCGACCGGGAGACGCTGAGGCGGCTCAAGCGGGCCGAGGCGCTGGCCCTCCCCTTCGAGCGCCTGGACCTCAAGCGGGCCGACGCCTTCCCCAAGGCGTGGGTCAACGCCTTCGTGCCCGAGGCAAGGCGCAAGGAGGCCAGGAAGCACTGCCTGTCCGGGCGGCGGCACGTGGGACACCTGTGGCGGGCGTTCACGATGGGCTTCGTGCAGGCCACAGAGCCCCGACCATGGGACGACGCCCTGCTCTACCTGCCCGACGAGGGCCTGCTGTATAAAATACGCGGCCCCTTCCCCGACCCCCTGCCCGCCGAGTGGGGCTATGTCGTCTTAACGGACGCGGACATGTCCCGCACGCTGCTGCGCATGCCCGACGGGCGGACGTACTATGCCGAAAAAGAGAGGACTTGACATCATGAAGAAGCTGTTGGCCCTGACGCTCCTCCTCGCGGCGCTCACGGCGCTGCCCGTCGGCCATGCCTCCGAAGCCGTCCCCGCCCTGCAGGAGGACCTCGACCACCGCCGCGCCGCCATCGCCTTTGCCGACGAAAACCGGGCGCTGCTGGACGAGCTCGTCGAATACATCGAAGCCCTCGACCCCAGCCCCCGGCTGGTCATGATGGAAAAGGGCCTGTTCACGCCCCAGCATCTGGTGGCCGACCTCGGCGGGCCCGAGTACGTGCCCTTTGATGACGCCTACCTCGACGGCGTCCTCCGAGACACCCTGCTCGAGAGCGTCGCCCTGGACGGCGACGGCTGGGCCTTCGGCCTGGACTTCACCTCCGGCTGGCTGGACGTGGGCCATTACTACGACCTGCTCCGCCCCGTCAGCGACCCCCTCGCCGGGACTGGACGCCCTGCGGCGACGGCTTCCTCCGCCAGGGACGGCGCTTCGAGGAATACCTCCAGCCCCTCGGCGACGGGCTGTATTACGATTACACATTTGACCATTGATCCCGCAGTAGGGAGTAGGCAGTAGGCAGTAGGCAGTAGGGAAAGTTACCGGCTGCCGCGCGGAAAA
>JAFUWR010000146.1 GCA_017471125.1 Clostridia bacterium
AGCACTTCAAGCTGGTCGACGTGCTGACCGCGGCCGAGAACATCGTGCTGGGCCTGCCCGGCAAGCTGGACCTGAAGGCCGCCTCGAAAAAGATCCGCGAGATCTGTGACGCCTACGGCTTCGAGGTGGACCCCGAGCAGAAGATCTACGACATGTCCGTTTCCCAGAAGCAGACCGTGGAGATCGTGAAGGTGCTCTACCGCGGCGCGGACATCCTGATATTGGACGAGCCCACCGCCGTGCTGACGCCCCAGGAGGCCGACCGGCTGTTCGCGGTGCTCAGGAACATGCGCGACGACGGCAAGGCCATCGTCATCATCACCCACAAGATGCACGAGGTCGAGAGCCTGTCCGACCGGGTGGCGGTGCTGCGCAACGGGCAGTACATCGGCGACATGATCACCGCCGAGACCAACGCCCAGGAGATGACCAACATGATGGTCGGCCACGCGGTGACGCTGAACATCGACCGGCCCGACCCCGTCGACCCCAAGCCGCGGCTGGAGGTCAGCGGCCTGACGGTGCGCAACGAGGACGGCATCCTTAAATTGGAGGACGTGTCCTTCACCGCCAACGCCGGCGAGATACTGGGCATCGCGGGCATCTCCGGCTCCGGCCAGAAGGAGCTGCTGGAGGCCATCGCGGGCCTGCAGCCCTGCGAGAAGGGCTCCATCGCCTACATCGAGGACGACGGCAGCCGCGACCAGCTGATCGGCAAGGACCCGCTCAAGATACAGGAGCTGGGCGTGGTGCTGTCCTTCGTGCCGGAGGACCGGCTGGGCATGGGCCTGGTGGGCAACATGGACCTGTCCGACAACATGATGCTTCGGTCCTTCAGGAAGGGCCACTCCGTGTTCACCGACCGGCGCACGCCCCATCGCGTGGCCGAGAACGTGGTGCACGACCTGGACGTGGTGACGCCCTCCATCTCCACCCCCGTCCGGCGGCTGTCCGGCGGCAACGTGCAGAAGGTGCTGGTGGGGCGCGAGATCACCCAGGCCCCGTCCGTGCTGCTGACGGCCTACGCCGTGCGCGGCCTGGACATCAACTCGTCCTACACCATCTACGACCTCATCAACCGGCAGAAGGCCGCGGGCGTGGCGGTGGTGTACGTGGGCGAGGACCTGGACGTGCTGGTGGAGCTGGCGGATCGCATACTGGTGCTCTGCGGCGGCAAGGTCTCGGGCATCGTGGACGGCCGAAAGACCAACAAGCGCGAGCTGGGCATGATGATGACACGGATCGGAGGGTGGCAGCATGAATAAAAGGGAACCCCTCTTTCACATCTCCAAGCGCGGGGCCGTGCCGTGGTACGCGGCGTGGGCCATCCGCGGCTGCGCCCTGGTGCTGGCGCTGATCGTCTGCGCCGTCGTCACCACGCTCATCACCGGCGAGAACCCCATCAGCGTTTACGGCACCATCATCAACGGCACCTTCGGCTCCGCCCGAAAGATCTGGGTCACCTTCCAGAACGTGGCGATACTGCTGTGCATCTCGCTGGCCGTCACCCCGGCCTTCCGCATGAAGTTCTGGAACGTGGGCGGCGAAGGCCAGACCCTGGCGGGCTGTCTCGCGTCCGCGGCGTGCATGATCCTGCTGCGCGACCACCTGCCCAATTGGGCCATCATCGTCTGCATGATCGTGTCCAGCATCCTGGCGGGCGCGATCTGGGGCGGCATCCCGGCGTTCTTCAAGGCCAAGTGGGACACCAACGAGACGCTGTTCACGCTGATGATGAACTACATCGCCACCCAATTGGTCGCGTTCTTCTGCGTGGTGTGGGAGTCGCCCAAGGGCTCCGGCCAGATCGGCATCATCAACCAGCAGACCGAGCTGGGCTGGCTGCCGGTCATCGGCGGGCAGCGCTACCTGCTGAACATACTGGTGGTGGCGGCGCTGTGCGTGGTGATGTACATCTACCTGAACTACTCCAAGCACGGCTATGAGATCAGCGTCGTCGGCGAGTCCGAGCGCACCGCCCGCTACGTGGGCATCAAGGTGGACAAGGTCATCATCCGCACCATGCTGCTCTCCGGCGGCATCTGCGGCCTGGCGGGGCTTCTGCTGGTCGGCTCCACCGACCACACCCTGACCACCACCCTGGCCGGGGGCAACGGCTTCACCGCCGTCATGGTGTCGTGGCTGGCGAAGTTCAACCCCATATGGATGATACTGACCTCGTTTTTGATCTCCTTCCTGGGGCGCGGGGCCAGCGAGATATCGAAAACCTTCGGGCTGAACCAGTCCTTCTCGGACATCCTGACCGGCATCATACTGTTCTTCATCATCGGCTCCGAATTCTTCATTTCCTACAAAATCAATTTCCGCCACGGCGCGAGGAAGGAGGCTTGACCGATGTTCGATCTCATATCCTTCATCCCCCGGGCCGTGATGCAGGGCATACCGCTGCTGCTGGGCTCCACGGGCGAGATACTGACCGAGAAGTCGGGCAACCTGAACCTGGGCATCCCCGGCACCATGTACGTGGGCGCCATCTCCGGCGTCATCGGCGCGTTCTTCTATGAGTCCTCCATCCCCGAGGGCGGGGCGGTGAACCCGTTCATGGCGGTGCTGGTCCCGACGCTGTGCTGCCTGCTGGGCGCGTTCCTGATGGGCCTGCTGTACTGCTTCCTGACGGTCACCCTGCGGGCCAATCAGAACGTCACGGGCCTGGCGCTGACCACCTTCGGCGTGGGCTTCGGCAACTTCTTCGGCGGCTCGCTCATCAAGCTGGCCGGGTCCGACATGCCCTACCTGGCCCTGTCCGCCACGTCCAACTGCTTTCGGCAGCACCTGGCCGCGGGCGACACCACCGGCTGGTTCGGGCAGATCTTCCTGTCCTACGGCTGGCTGGCCTACGCCGCCGTGGTCATCGCGCTGATCGCGGGCTACGTGCTCAACCACACCCGGGTGGGCCTCCACCTGCGGGCCGTGGGCGAGAACCCCGCCACCGCCGACTCCGCGGGCATCAACGTCAGCCGCTACAAGTACGTGGCCACCTGCGCCGGCAGCATGATCGCCGGGCTGGGCGGGCTGTACTACGTCATGGACTACGCCAGCGGCATCTGGTCCAACAACGCCTTCGGCGACCGCGGCTGGCTGGCCATCGCGCTGGTCATATTCACCATCTGGCGGCCCAACGTGGGCGTGCTGGCCTCCGTGCTGTTCGGCGGCCTGTACATCCTGCACATGTACATCCCCTCCGGCATGAACCTGGCCGTCAAGGAGATCTACAAGATGCTGCCCTACGTGGTCACCATCGTCGTGCTCATCATCACCAGCATGCGCTCCAAGCGGGAGAACCACCCGCCGGACAGCCTGGGCGTGCCGTACTTCCGTGAGGAGAGATAACATCGCCATGCGGAGAGGGATCAGAAACTATCACACCCACACCTGGCGCTGCCAGCACGCCCGGGGGACCGAGGCGCAGTACGTGGAGGCCGCCGTCGAGCAGGGCTTCGCGGCGCTGGGCTTCGCGGACCACACGCCCTGGCCCTATCAAAGCGATTTCGTCAGCGGCATGCGGATGCGCATGGACCAGTTCGACGACTACCGGCGGACGGTGCTTGACCTGCGGGAGCAGTACGCGGGGCGCATCGAGATACCGCTGGGGCTGGAGTGCGAGGCGTTCCCGGAGTGGTTCGGCTGGCTTCGGGACTTCAAGGCCGAGTACCTGGACTACATCATACTCGGCAACCACTACGACTATTCCGACGAGGGCGACCACCGGCGGCTGTATCCCGCGGGCGGGTATTACTTCGGCAAGTGCCACAAGGCCGAGCAGGTCGTCCGCTACGGCGAGCGCACCCTGGCGGGCATGGCGACGGGCCTGTATGACTACGTGGCTCACCCCGACCTGTTTATGAACACCTACCGGACCTTCGACGCGGACTGCCGCGCCGTCAGCCGGGACCTTTGCCAGGCGGCGAAGGACCTGGGCCTGCCGCTGGAGTTCAACCTGCTGGGCGCGGCCCGGCAGGACGACGCCCTCGCCCGGGGCTATCAGGGCTATCCCTGCCCCGGCTTCTGGGAGATCGCCGCCGAGACCGGCTGCACCGCCGTCATCGGCTTCGACGCCCATTCCCCGGACATGCTGCGCCGCGCCGACCTGTACGACGACGCGGTGCAGGCGCTGGGGGTACTTGGGATGACCGTGATCGACAGGATCGGGACGCTCTGACGGGCGTCCCGATCCTGTCAATTATTTCCAGTCCACAAATTCGGAACAAAACCGCCGCCGTTCCCGTCCAACTGTTAACCAATCAAAAACGGGAGGGAACGTCCATGAAGAAGATCGTCTCGATACTGCTGGCGGTGCTGCTTATGATGAGCGCGCTGCCGGTCACCGCTTTGGCGGCGACGAAATACACGGTGTACATATCCTCCACCGGCTCGGGCACCATGAACCTGCGCGCGGGCCCGGGCAAGGACTACGACGTGAAGGGCTACGTCCACCACGGCGACAAGGTGACGCGGCTGGACGTGGACGGCATATGGAGCAAGGTCAAGACCAGCTCCGGCAAGACCGGCTGGATCAAGACCATGTACATCGACGGCACCACCAAGGACCTGGGCACCGGCTACAAGTACATCGACGCCGACGGCAACTCGGTGAACGTGCGCACCGGCGCGGGCACCGGCTACGCCGCCAAGGGCAAGGCCTACGACGGCGCGAAGGTCAAGGTGCTGAACACCGAGGGCAGCTGGGCGCGCATCACCGTGCAGTCCAGCGGGCTGACCGGCTGGGTCATGACCAAGTACCTGTCCGACAACAGCTCGGGCGGCAGCGGTGGCGGCGGCTCCACGAGCAGCACCTATAACGTGTACCACGTCACCTCCTCCACCCTGAACGTCCGCTCCGGCGCGGGCACCGGCTACTCCACCAAGGCCACGCTGTACAAGAACCGGGCCTTCAAGGTCACCGGCTCCAGCGGCAACTGGTACAAGATCCAGACCTTCTCCGGTGTCACCGGCTGGGTGTCCAAGACCTATTCCGCCTCCGGCGCCACCGCCACCGTCACCGCCGGGAAGCTCAACATGCGCGTCAAGGCCAGTTCGTCCGCCGGCATCGTGCGCACCCTCAGCTACGGCGCGAAGGTCAGCGTGTCCTCCGTCACCGGCAATTGGGCCAAGGTGACCTATGGCGGCACCACGGGGTATGTGTCGCTGAACTACCTGAACATCTGATGGCGATCGTTGAGCCCGGGCTTCGGCCCGGGTTTTTTATGCGC
>JAFUWR010000147.1 GCA_017471125.1 Clostridia bacterium
AGGGATTAGGGATTAGAAATAGCTGCCGCCTGCGGCGGGACCTCATCCGGCGCTTCGCGCCACCTTCCCCAAAGGGGAAGGCAAGGGGGCCGTAGCGTAGGGGCGGCGTTGCGCCGCCCGCCAGAGAACCTCATCCGGCGCTTCGCGCTGCCAGGGGCGGGCGCCGAAACGGCGCCCCTCCGACGCCCCCTCAGTCAGCTTCGCTGACAGCTCCCCCTGCGCAGGGGAGTCAGATCGGGCGCTGGGGGGCAGCGCCCCTACGAGAGCGCGGCAGCGGGTATCCGACTACTGCCTAATGCCTACTCCCTACTCCCTAATTCCTCGTCCCCCTCCTCGCCTGCACGGCGCGATAGGAGCACGCCTCGGCCAGGGCGCAGAGGGTGTTCAGGTCGGCGTCGGGGTTATAGAGCTTGATGACCCTGGCAAGGTCGTCGAAGTTATAGGCGTTCATGGCGGCGGAGTTGGAGAGGGCGTACTTCTCGCTGTAATCCTCAGCGGAGTCGGACACCCAGAAGCCCTGGATGACCTGTATGGCCTTTCCGTCCTCCCGGAACTCGTCGGCGTAGCCGGTGACGGCGTTGAGCATCAGGGCGAAGGCCGGCCCGACGATGGAGCTGTACTTGCCCACGACGAACCGCAGCACGCCGTCGGTGACCAATTGCAGGTTGCGGGTGTTATAGCTGTCCACCACGCCGAGGGGCGTCCTGCCGATGACGCTCACCATCTCGGCGGGCGGCAGCACGGACAGCACCGCGTCGTAATCCCCCGCGAGGAACGCCTGCTTCGCCAGGTCGAAGAACGGCTCCCGGGACACGTAGCCGGGGCATATGGTCACGCTCACCCGGCCGGTGGACACGGTGATCGGCTCCTCGGCCGAGGCGATGTCGGCCCGGGGCGCGTCGAAGGTCGCGCCGTAGGCGCTGGACAGCGTGTCCAATATGCCCAGGGTGCGCTGGTAGTGCATCTCGTTGCCCAGGGCCGCGCCGCCGCTCAGCACGAAGTAGCGCGTCCCCGTCTTTTCGCGGATGAAGTACCGGGCCATGTCCGCGCCGGCCTGGAACTCGAAGGGTCGGCCGGGCCCGAACGCGCCCAGGAACCACGGGCTGTCCTCCACCGCCTCGAAGTCCTCGGCGGACACGGTGCCGGATGCCAGCAGGTAGTAGGCGCTGTTCTCCGCGCACAGCCCCACCTCGGCGGGCAGGTCGTAGGACACGAAGGACATGAAGCCCTCCACCCCGTCGGCGCAGGCGGCGCGGATGAACGCCTGCTCCTGCTCCTCCGATGTGATGGAGCCGGAATAGACGAACTTCACCATCTCGAAGTTGGATTCGATGTAGCCCTTGAGGTATTCCCGAAAGCCCAGCACCTCCTCGTCGGCGGTGTTGTAGACGATGACGCCGATCCGGTGCACCTCGTCCTCGGCGAAGGCCGAGAACCCGAGGCACAGCGCGACGATCAGCGCGACGGCAAGCAGTCTCTTCACGCGCTCTCCCCTCCCCCGAACCGATGGCACGCCACCTGATGGCCTGGCCCGATCTCATGAAGCGTCGGCTTCTTCTCCCTGCACAGGGGCTTGCAGAATTCGCAGCGGTCCTGGAAGGGGCAGCCGGTGGGCAGGTTCAGCGGGCTCGGCGGCTCGCCCTTGATGGGCTCGATCTTTTTGGAGAAGTCCATCTTCGTGTCGAACACGGCGTTCAACAGCGCCTTGGAGTACGGGTGGCAGCACACCGCGGAGAGCTGGTCCCCCGGCATGACCTCCACGATGTTCCCCAGGTACATGACCGCGATCTGGTGGGAGAAGGACTGTATGAAGCCCAGGTTGTGGCAGATGAAGCCGATGGTGATGTCCTTTTCCCGCTGGAGCTTGGTGATGAGCTCGATGATGGTCTCCTGCACGGACACGTCAAGCGCGCTGGTGGCCTCGTCCATGACGATGATCTCCGGCTCCAGCGCCAGGGCCCGGGCGATGGCGACGCGCTGCCGCTGGCCGCCGGACATGTTGTGGGGGAAGCGGTCGGCGAAGTCGCCGGGCAGCTCCACCATTTGAAGCAGCTCCCGGGCCTTGGCGTCGCGCTCGGAGCGCTTGATGCGATTGTAATTGAGCAGCGGCTCGCAGACGATGTCCCTGATCTTCATCTTCGGGTTGAAGGACGTGGACGGGTCCTGGAACACCATCTGGATGTTCTGCCGCATGTCGTGCAGGGCCTTGCCCTTCAGCTTGGTGATGTCCTGCCCCCGGTAGATGATCTCGCCCTCGGTGGGCGTATCCAGCCACACCAGGAAGCGCATGAACGTGCTCTTGCCGCAGCCGGACTCGCCGACCAGGCCCAGGGTCTTGCCCCGGTAGAGCTTGAGGCTCACGTCGTTGCAGGCCACCAGCTCCTTGCCGCCCGGCGCGGGGAAGCGGCGGGTGACGTGGCGCGCGTCCAGGATAACGTTGCTTTCGTCAAACATACCTCTTCCCTCCCAGCGACGGCACGGCTCCGATGAGCTTCTGCGTATAGGCGTTTTCGGAATGGTTCAGGATGTGCTCCCGGGTGCCCTGGTCCTCGATGCGGCCGTCCTTCATCACGACCACCTTGTCGGCCATGTAGGCGGCGACGCCGATGTCGTGGGTGACGATGATGATGGACGTGCCGTACTCGTCGCGCAGCTCCATCATCTGCCGGACGATCTGGGCCTGGGTGGTCACGTCCAGGGCGGAGGTCGGCTCGTCGGCCAACAGCAGCTTCGGCTCGTAGGTCATGCCCATGGCGATGCCCACGCGCTGCCGCATGCCGCCGGAGAGCTGGAAGGGATAGGAGCGCATGATGCGGTCCGGGTCGGGCAGCCGCATCCGGCCCAGCATGTCCGCGCCCTTCTTCCAGGCGTCGTTCTTCGAGATGGATTCATGGGTGCGGATGTACTCCACGAAGCTTCGGCCGATCAGCCGCGTCTGGTTCATCATGGCGCCGGAATCCTGGAAGATCATGGAGATGTCGTGGCCGCGCAGGGCGCGCCACTGACGCTTGTTGAGGCCAAGGAGGCTTTTGCCGTCATAGACGATGTCGCCCTTGGTGACCCTGCCGCCGCCGGGCAGCAGGCCCAGCACGGCGCGGATGACGGTGGTCTTGCCGCTGCCGCTCTCCCCCACCACGGAGCAGATCTGGCCCTGCTCCAGCGAGATGGCGCAGTCCTTGACGGTGAGCTGCTTTCCGTAGGACACGTCGATGTCCCTGATGTCGAGTAATGCCACGCGCCCTACCTCCCCTCGTTGGACCGGGGGTCCAGGATGTCCCGCAGGCCGTCGCCCAGCATGTTGAACACCACGACGGTGACGAAGATCGCCAGGCCGGGGTAGACCATCAGCCACGGCGCGGACTGCATGAAGTTGCGGCCCTCGTTGAGCATGGAGCCCCACTCGGGCGTGGGCGGCTGCGCGCCAAAGCCCAGGAAGGACAGCGCCGCCAGCTCCATCATCATGCCGCCGATGTCCGTGGCGGCGGTGATGACCAGGGTGGTGATGGTGTTGGGGAACATGTACTTCCACAGCATGTACAGCGTCCTGGAGCCGGTGACGGTGGCCGCGGCCACGAAGTCCGTGTGCCGGATCTTCATCACCAGGCTTCGGGCCAGGCGCGCGTACTTGGGCCAGCTCACCACCGCGATGGCGATGATGGCATTTCTGGTGCTCGCGCCCAGTATGCCGGCCACGGCGATGGCCAGCACCAGGCCCGGGAAGGCGATCATCATGTCCGCCAAGCGCATGATGACGGCGTCCACCCAGCCGCCGAAGTAGCCCGCCAGCACGCCCAGTATGGACCCGACGACGAAGATCACCGCCACCAGTATGAACGTGGAGGACAGGGAGGTCCGCGCCCCGTAGAGCACGCGCACGAAGATGTCGCGGCCCATCTTGTCGGTGCCGAAGGGATGCTCGGCGCTGGGCGCGACGATGGCGTCCTTGAGGCTGCCCTTGATGGGGCTGACGCCGCGACTGAGCTGGGGCGCGAAGATGGCCGCCAGCACGATCAGCACCGCCAGCACCGCGAAGATGCAGAAGCTGGGGTACTTCCGGATAAAGCTCTTCTTTTCCATGCGCGTCACCGCCTCAGCCGCATCCGCGGGTCAACGTAGTTGTAGGAGATGTCCACCAGCAGGTTGATGAGCATGTAGATCACCGCCACCCAGAGGACATAGCCCTGTATCAGGTAGTAGTCGTAGGACGTGATGGCCGACACGGCCAGGTTGCCCATGCCGGGATAGGAGAAGATGACCTCCACGACGCTGGTGCCGCCCAGCAGCGAGCCGATGGACAGGCCCAGCATGGTGATGAGGGGCAAAAGCGAATTGGGGAACACGTTGCCCCACAATATCTTCCACTCCTGCACGCCCCGGGCCCGCGCGCCGGTGACGTAGTCCGAGTGCAGCTCCTCCAGCACCGCCGTGCGCACCTGCCGGGTGTACTTGGCGGACATGGCGATGGCCAGCGTCACCGCGGGCAGGATCATGTCCTTGAACGTGCCGCCCGAGGACACCACCGGCAAAAGCCGCAGCTGCACGCAGAACACCAGCACCAGCATAAGCCCCACCCAGAAGTTCGGGACGGACACGCCGAAGAAGGTGATGGCGCGGACGATGTAGTCGACGGGCGTGTCGTGGTACACCGCCGACAGCACGCCCAGGGGCACCGAAAGCAACAGCATCAGCACCAGGCTCATCAGCGCCAGCTTGAGCGTCGGCCACAGGCGCGACAAGAGGAGCGTCACCACCGGCTTGCCCAGGGAGAAGGACGTGCCGAAGTCGCCGCGCAGGCAGTTGCCGAGCCAGCGGAAATACTGGGTCAGGAAGGGGTCGTTCAGCCCCATCTCCTCGCGCTGCTGGGCCACCTGCTCCTCGTCCGGCATCAGGCCCTGGGCCAGATACATGTTCCGAACCGGGTCGCCCGGCGATATGTAGGTCAGCAAAAACGTGATGATGCTGATGCCGATCAGCACCACCAGCATTTGCGCCAGTCTGGAAACGATCTGCTTTGCGTTCAAGACGCTCGCTCCTTTTTTAGGGAGTAGGGAGTAGGGAATAGGGATTAGGGAACAGGGAACAGGGGGACGACCTCTCAGTCACC
>JAFUWR010000148.1 GCA_017471125.1 Clostridia bacterium
CGGACCCTCGACCGGCTGCGGCTGCTGCCGGGGCGGGTGCCCCGGGCCGTGCTGCCGGGGTTCTACGGCGCGGGCCCGGACGGGCAGATCGTCACCCTGCCCCGCAACGGCTCGGACATCACCGGGGCGCTGGTAGCGGCGGGCGTGGGCGCGAGCTTGTACGAGAACTGGACGGACGTGCCGGGACTGATGACCTGCGACCCCGCCACCTGCCCCGAGGCCAAACCCATCCCGGAGATCGCCTACCGGGACATGCGCGCATTGGCCCGCGGCGGCGCGAGGGTCCTCCACCCCGACTGCCTCGCGCCCGTGGAGGACGCGGGGATACCGACGCGGGTGAAGTGCACAATGGACCCAGAAGCGGAAGGGACGCTGATTCATTAAAAAAACGCGGGATGTCCTCGTGACATCCCGACGTTGTTCAATTCCCGAGGACCGCTCTCGCTTTCTCGGGCAGTACGTTCGCCACCCGCGAAATGATCTCCCGCAGCTTGTTCTCGTCGTCGGCCTCGGCCCGCAAGGTGATCTGCTCGGCGGTGACGGACTTCCTGGCCAGCAGCCAACCGTCGTCGAACTCGAGCCGCACGCCGTCCAGCCTGCTGACCCGGCAGGGATACTTCTCGGCCAGGGCCTCGACCTTTTTCAGCCATGCGTCCTGCTCCGCGTAGGGGCAGGGCACCCGCAGGTCGGGCGTGATGGGCGGTATGACGATCTCCCCCGCCAGCGCGGACAGGGTTGCGTCAGCCCTGCCCAGCAGCTCGCCCATCAGCAGGGCGGCGTAGAGGCCGTCGTCGTAGCCCAGGTCGCCGAAGAAGAAGTGGCCGCTGACCTCGCCCGCGATGGCCGCGCCGAGCTCCAGGAACCGGCGCTTGATGAAGGCGTGGCCGCTGCGCTCGGGCACGGCCTCGCCGCCCATCGCCTCGGCGGCGCGTCGCACGGCGGAGGAGGACTTCTGGTCGTACACCACGGGGGTGGGCCTGTCCTTCAAAAGGTATTTGATGAACAGCGCCAGCGAGCGCTCGTTCTGCACGGCGCGCCCCTTCTCGTCGATGAACACGGCCCGGTCGCCGTCGCCGTCGAAGGCCACGCCGAAGTCGGCGTTGTAGGCCCGGACCTTCTCGCAGACCGCGCTCAGGTGATGGTACTCGGCGGGGTTGGGGTCCCGGTTAGGAAAGCTCCCGTCCGGCTCGCAGAACAGCTCCACCACCTGGTAGCCCGCCTGCCGAAACGCCGCGGGCGCAACCCGGCCCATGGCCCCGTTGCCCGCGTCGACGACCACGCGCAGGGGCTTGACCGCCTTAAACCTCTTGTCCAGCGACGCCAGGTAGTCCGGCAGCACGTCGGCCTTGACCACGCTCCCCCGCTTCTCCGCGAAGTCGCCGCGCTCGTACACGGCCTTCAGGGCGTCGATGTCCGCGCGGGTGACGGGGTCCTTGCCGTACATGTACTTCACGCCGTTGTACTTCGGCGGATTGTGGCTGGCCGTGACCGTCGCGCCGCCGTCGCAGTCCCCCTGGGCCAGGGCGAAGTACAGCGCCGGCGTGGGGATGGTCCCCAGGTCGGTCACCGCCGCGCCGCCGTCGGTCAGGCCCGTGATGAAGGAGGCCTTGAGGGTCGGCGTGGACAGCCGCACGTCGCCGCCCACCTTGAGCCGGGCGTCCGGGTACAGCGTGGCCATCGCCCGCCCGATGCGGTAGGCGGTGGTCTCTTCGATCTCGGTGGGGTAAATGCCCCGTATGTCGCAATCCTTGAATATGCTCATCGGTTTCCTCCGTTATAGGATCAGCATGGCGTCGCCGAAGGAAAAGAAGCGGTATTTTTCTTTGACGGCCACCTCATAGGCCGAGAGGATGCGCTCCCGGTCGTACAGCGCCGACACCAGCATGACCAGCGTGGAGCCGGGCAGGTGGAAGTTGGTGATGAGGGCGTCCACCATCTGGTAATGATACCCTGGCTTGATGAAGATGTTGGTGTCGCCGCGCATGGCCCGGACTTTTCCGTCCTCGGCGGCGGATTCGAGGGTGCGCACGCTGGTGGTGCCCACGGCCACGACGCGGCCCCCACGTTCGCGGGCGGCGTTGATGCGCCGGGCGGCGTCCTCGGTGACCTCGAAGTACTCGGTGTGCATCTCGTGGTCCTCGATGTTCTCCACCTTCACGGGCCGGAACGTCCCCAGCCCCACGTGCAGCAGCACCGGCACGATGTCCACGCCCTTTTGACGGATGCGCTCCATCAGCTCCGGCGTGAAGTGCAGGCCCGCCGTGGGCGCGGCGGCGCTGCCGTCCTGTTTGGCGTAGACGGTCTGGTAGCGGTTTTTGTCTTGCAGCTTTTCGTGGATGTAGGGCGGCAGGGGCATCTCGCCCAGCGCGTCCAGCGCCGCCTCGAAGGTGCCCTCGCACTCGAATTCCACGATGCGCCCGCCCACATCGGTGGTGGACAGCACCCTGCATTTAAGCCGCCCGTCCCCGAATATGACCTCCGCGCCGGGCTTCAGCTTCTTGCCGGGGCGCACGAGGGTCTCCCAGGTCTTGGGGCCGACCTGCTTCAGCAGCAGCACCTCGCACGCGCCGCCGGTGGGCCGCTCCCCGTACAGCCGCGCAGGGATGACCTTCGTCTCGTTGACGACCAGGCAGTCGCCGGGGGCCAGGTAGTCGATCACGTCGTAGAAGTGCCTGTGCTCGACCGCGCCCGTGTCCCGGTGCAGCACCATCAGGCGGCTGTGGTCCCTCGGCTCCACCGGGGTCTGAGCGATGCGCTCCTCGGGCAGGTCGTACATGAAATCGGAGAGCTTCATGTCACAGCGCCGCCTTGAGCTTTTCGATCATCTCCGCGTACTCGGCGTCGGTCAGCGTCACCCGGCCGGGGTTCATGGCGAACACGCCGCCCCACTCGAATTCGTCCGCGTACTTGGGGACCAGGTGGAAGTGCAGGTGGCGGCCCTTGTCGTTGTACGCGCCGTAGTTGACCTTGCCGGGGTGGAACGCAGCCTTGACGGCCCTGGACGCCCGGGCCACGTCGGCGAAGAAGGCGTTGCGCTGGTCGTCGGTCAGGTCGGTCAGGTCCTCGATGTGCGCCTTGGGCGCGACGATGACGCGACCCGGGTGGCTCTGCTCCTTGAACAGATACAGGCTGGAAAAGTCGGACAGGTCGCAGACATAGATGCCGAACGCCGCAAGCGGCTCGCCGTGTACGCAGTACGCGCAGTTCTGGTCCTTGATGCTCATGGTTTTTCCTCGCTTTCTATGATCAATCAAAATTCCATCTTCATCTGCCCGCCGCCGCTCTCGTCGGCCTTGGGCTTGGGCATCCTGACGCCCATGTGGTCGTAGGCGGCCTGGGTGCAGACGCGGCCCCGGGGCGTGCGCATCAGAAAGCCCAGCTGCAATAGATACGGCTCGTACACGTCCTCAATGGTGGAGGCGTCCTCGCCGGTGGACGCGGCCAGGGTGTCCAGACCCACGGGACCGCCGCCGAACTTGTGGATCATGGTGTTGAGCATGGTGCGGTCCACGTGGTCCAGGCCCAGCTCGTCCACCTCCAGCATGTTCAGCGCCTCCCGGGCGATGTCCACGGTGATGGCCCCGTCGCCCTTGACCTGGGCGAAGTCGCGCACCCGGCGTATGAGCCGGTTGGCGATGCGGGGCGTGCCCCGGGAGCGGCTGGCGATCTCCAGCGCCCCGTCGTGGTCGCAGTCGATCTTCAGGATCTGCGCGGACCGGCGCACGATGACGGCCAGCTGCTCCGGCGTGTACAGCTCCAGCCTGAACGTGATGCCGAAGCGGTCGCGCAGGGGGCTTGTGAGCATGCCCGCCCGGGTGGTGGCCCCGATCAGCGTGAACTTCGGCAGGTCCAGCCGGATCGACCGGGCCGACGGCCCCTTGCCGATCATGATGTCCAGCGCGTAGTCCTCCATGGCGGGATAGAGAACCTCCTCCACCTGATGGGACAGGCGGTGGATCTCGTCGATGAACAGCACGTCCCCGGCGTTGAGGTTCGTCAGGATCGACGCCAGGTCGCCCGCGCGCTCGATGGCCGGGCCGCTGGTGACGCGGATGTTGTGCCCCATCTCCGCGGCGATGATGCCCGCGAGGGTGGTCTTGCCCAGTCCGGGCGGGCCGTAGAGCAGGATGTGATCCAGCGGCTCCCGGCGGGCGATGGCGGCCTGCATGTACACCGTCAGGCTCTGCTTCAATTTATCCTGGCCAAAGTATTCCGCGAGGCTGTGGGGCCGCAGCGACAGCTCGGCGGCGTCCTCGTCCTCCCGGAAACCCGTGGTGATGACCCGTTCTTCATCCATCATCGGAAGTACCTCCCTGTGTCATGGGGACAGTCAGCGCCTGCGCCTGCGGACGACCTCGTTGGCGAACACCTTGATGGTCCTGACCCGCAGGGCGAAGCAGGCGGCGGCGTAGGTGAGCAGGGCCGCGCCGGTGCACAGCGCCAGCCTAAAGAACACCCGCCCGGTGCCGAAGGCCGGGGGCAGGAAGCGGTTCAAGACCTCGCACACCGCGGCCCCGGCCAGCGCGGCGGCGACGAGCTTCATGAGGTCCGGCAGCACGGCCCCGAACCCCAGGTGCCCGAAGCGGCGCTTCAACAGGTAGAGCATGGTACCGAAGCCCACGGCCCCCGCGATGGAGGTGGCCAGCGCCAGGCCCCGGGCGCCCAGGAATATGCGCAGTATGAAGTTCAGCACGATGTTCACGGCCACCACCAGGCAGCTCACCCGGAAGGGGGTCTTGGTGTCCTGGAGGGCGTGGGACGTGCGGGTCAGCAGGTCGCGCAGGCCGAAGAACGGCACGCCCACCACGTAGCACACCAGTATGCCCGCGGTGACCTCCGCCGACCGCATGTCGAACCGGCCGCGCATGTAGGCGAACTTGATGACATCCAGCGCCATCACCACCGCCACGGCCACGATGGGCAGCGCCACCAGCGCGATCACCAGCACGCAGCGCCGAAGCGCGTCCAGCATGCCCTCCCTGTCCCCCTCGGCGGCCAGCCGGCTCATCCGGGAGAACATGATCGTCGTCAGCGGCACCACCATCACGCCCAGCAGGAACGTGATGAGCCGGTAGGCGTAGCTCATGGCCGAGATGTCGCCGGGGTTGAGGCCCGAGGCCAGCGCGTGGTCGATCATGTGATTGAGCTCGCTGACGCCCATGGACAGCATCGCCGGCCCGGCCAGCACGATGAGCTTGTGGACGCGCGTGTCCGAGAAGTCCAGGATCGGCGACCACCTGAACCAGCCCCGCAGGAAAGGCAGCAGGATGAGGAATTGCAGTATGTTCGCCGTGAACACGCCCCAGCCCACGGCCATGATGCCGTAGCGCTCGGAGAAGCCCACCGCCGCAACGATCACGCACAGGTTCAGCGGGAAGCCGGTGAGCTGGGCGGCGACGTACTTGTCGGAAGCGTTCAAGAGGCTCGCCAGGGAGATGGAGGTGATGTTGAACATCAGCGACAAGAGCATCGTCCGCACGAGCCTGACCGTCAAATCGGCCTTCTGCGGGTCGAAGCCCACGTAGATCACCCGCACCAGCGGCCGCGCCAATATGTACACCGCCGCGGCGATCACCAGCGCCGCCAGCGCGAAGAGGTTGATGGTGTTCGACGCGAAGCGGTTCGAGTGCTC
>JAFUWR010000149.1 GCA_017471125.1 Clostridia bacterium
CCACGCCGTAGGACGCGGAGTTGGGCTTGCGCACCACGATCCAGCGCACGCCGACGCCGTTCGGCGTCTGCCACTCGAAGCGGTGCAGGTGGAAGTCGGTGACGGATTCCATGGGGACCAGGATCGTGCCCTCCGCCTCGGTGAAGGTCTCCGGCGCGGACAGCTCGATGACCCGGGTGTCGTAGGCCTTGATGAGCGTCATGGACACCACGGACAGCGCCACGATGGCCAGCGCGCCGCAGGCCGTGCGCCTGAAGTGGCGGTTGCGGGCCCGCAGCTTGCGGTGCTGGGCGGGATTGTCCCAGGGCTCGCGCACCCGGGTGTTCTGCATGAAGCACAGGATCAGGCACGCCGCCGCCAGCGCGACGATCAGCCAGATGAACAGCATGGACTGGTAGGCCGTGAACATCATCCAGCCGCCGATCCAGCCAAACTGCTCCTCCGTGTAGCGCACGGGCCAGCCCAGCCACTTGGCGCGGTTGACCCAAGGGACGAAGAACCGGCCGAAGCAGTAGGCGGCGTTGACCAATATCCCCGCGGACAGGAACGCGCCGACGGCCTTGGGCGGCTCGATATGCAAAGCGCAGTTATACAGCATGCGCGAATAGGCAAGCAGCAACAGGAGCGCAAGCAGCCAGCCCGCCATGCGCACCATGTAGTAGGACGAGAGGACGCCCTCGCCCATCGTATTGAAATTGAACGGATAGAGCATCACGCCGGGAAGCTGGTAGAATATGAGCGTCGCGGACAGCCCCGCGCCCGACAGGCACAGAAGCGGCCGCGCCCACTTTTTTCCGGCAAAGAACTGGAGTATCAGAAACGCCAGCGAAAAGCCCAGTATGAAGGCGTAGATATAGTGGTTCCAGTGGCTTGAGATGATCTTGTTGGAATTGCCCTTCACCGCGGCCAGGATCGCCGACGCGACGACGCCCAAGACGATCAGGACGCCGTGGAAGCGGCGGCCGTAGCGGTCGTAGCGCCGGGACAGCACGGCGTGCATCCAGGTGACCAGCGTCACCGTCACGAACAGGTCCTGGGTCACGGTCCACAGATATTTAAGCATTTTTGACTCCCCCGATAAACATGCTTAAGCTGATACGCCATCCCCCGCGGATGACGTATCAGCATGCTTTTGGGAACCTCTGACTTTTGTGTCAGGTTGGGATTACCACTCCTTGACGAACTTCCAGCCGGTCCAGGTGGCGGTGAGGGGCTCGGTCCAGAACTCGTCGGCCTCGACGCCAGTCTCGTCGTCCACGTGCAGCAGGTAGCCGTTCTCGGCGGGGCTCTTGATGGTCAGGGTGATGGAGTACTCGCCCTCGGGCAGGGAGATGTTGTTGCCGTAGTGGGGGCCGTCGGAGGCCGCCATGGGCATCATGGAGCCGGACACGACTTCCTTGCCTTCGGTGTCATTGATGACGAAGTCGATGCTCAGATAGGGCACCCAGCCGTCCACCGGGAAGGAGTAGGGGTTCTCGTTGGCGGTCAGGTCCACCTCGATGTGCAGGTCGGAGCCCTCCTTGGGCGCGGCCAGATCGGCGGGAGCCATGTCGACGGGCTGGAAATACACCATAGCCATGGTCATGAAGCCGACCTCCTGCTCGCCTTCGACGCCCAGCTCGTACTCATCAAAGCCGGCCTCCTCGGCCAGGGCGAACGCGGAAACGCTGAGCATCATCACAGCCAGCAGCAGGGCAAGAAACTTCTTCATAGTCATATCCTCCTCAACTTTTTATGTGTGTCTTTGTATCTTCAACGCCGCCCCGCGCGGGGCAGGGTGCGCGGAGATCGTTATTTTTTCCCGGCCTTGGCGAACTTGGCCTTGAGCGCGTCGATCTTGCCGCGGTAGTGGGCCATCATGAAGGTCACCAGCAGTATGATCGACAGGATGAGCTGGGGCACCAGGGTCTCCAGGTACGGGTAGATGCCAAAGACCTGCACCACGTCGTTCTCCGGGATGCCGGGCACCCGAAGCTGGAGGTCGAACACGTTGCCCTCCGCAAGCTCCTTGATGCCGCTGCCCAGGAACGAGACGCACATGATCGCCATCAGGATCGAGGTGGCCGTGAAGAACACCTTGATGGGCAGCCGTATGGACAGCTTGGTGATGGCCAGGTACACGAACACCAGCAGCACGCAGCCCACGCCGAAGCCGGCCCAGACCATGCCGGGGTTGCCCTCGGAGAGCATCGGCTGGTAGAACAGCACCACCTCGGCGCCCTCGCGGAACACGGACAGGAACGCGGTGAACGCCAGCGCGAAGGCGCTGCCCTGCTCCAGGGAGGACTGCACCTTGCCGTCGATGTAGCGGCTCCAGGAGGCGGCCTCCGCCTTGGAGATCATCCAGTTGGACACGTAGAACAGCACGCACACGGCGATCAGGGCGGTGATGCCCTCGATGACCTCCTGCGCCAGTCCCGCGCCCACGAACGCCCGCTTGGCCCAGGCCAGCACCGCCGCGGCGATGAAGCTGGCGAGCACGCCGGCCACAGCGCCCATGTAGACGTTCTTTAAGCTGTTGGCGTTGCCGGACTTGGTCAGGTAGGCGATGATGGCCGCGATGACCAGTATGGCCTCCAGGCCCTCGCGCACGATGATGCCGAACGCGGCCAGGAAGGTGAGCAGCCTCGGGTCGGACGGCTTCTCCTCCGCGACCTCCTCGGCCTCCGCCTCGGGCGCTTCCGCGGCCTTGGCCTCGGCCTCCTGGTCGTCGATGCGCTTGGCCAGCTTGAGGATGGAGTTCTTGGCCTTGTCGGTGGTGGTGCGGTACTTGTTCTTCTGGTACTTCTCCTCCGCCGTGGCGGCGAGGTCGTTCAGCTTGTCGAACTGCGCCTCCATCGCCAGGCGGTCCTTCAATGACAGGTCGGTATAGATCTTGTGGCCCAGGCCGGACTCCTCGTAGACGCTGTAATAGGCCGTCTCCAGGTTGTCCGTCGCGGCGTCGAAATCCTTGTCCAAATAGCCCATGTAGGCCGTGTCCAGCAGCTCCTTCACCAGCGTGGCGGCCTCGTACCAGTTTTCATACTTGGCCGCGGCGTTGGGGTCGGCGGAGTACTCGGGATAGGGGTCGGTATCGACCATCTCCCCGGCCTTGTACCACTTCATCTCGCTCTGCACGCCGCCCTGCTGGGCCGCGAGCTTGTTGCCGTCCTCGCGGATCATGCCCTTGAGCTTGACCAGGGCGCTTCTGACGGAGGTGCGGGTCTCCGCGTCGGCGTTGTCCTTCTTGACGGCGGCCTTGCAGTTGGAGAACTGCATCTCCACGGCGTTCTTGCGGTTGCCGGAGACGTAGCTCATGGTCTGCCGCTCGAAGCCGGTAGTCTCGTAGACCCTGAAATAGGCGTTTGAAACGTTTTGGTAGGCGACGTCCGCGTTGCCCGCCAGGTAGTCCTCGAAGGCGGTGTCCAGGAACTTGTCGATCTCGTCGGCGGCGTCCGCCCAGCGGGTGTCCTCCTCCGCGACCGCCACAAGGCACTGGGCCAGGGCCATCACGACCATCAGGGCGACCAGCGCCGACCGCCCGATCCTCTTCCAAATCATTCCCCGTTACTTCCTTTCCGTGTGAAAAACCAGACGAGGCCGTTATATACATTTAACGAAAATTAGCCTCATCTAATTCTCGGCCATTATTTTAGCATAAACTAACCTGTCATGCAATCCTGATATTGACTTTTTTCGCCGTCGGGCTATCCTGATATTGACTTTTTTAACGGTTTCGACTTGAACGGGGAGTTTATATGTGCTAACATAAATTAGTGAATAAAAACTAACGATGGCACAGGCCGTCGCGGGAGGGCGCTTTATGGGGCGGCAGAAGCATCGGGAGGCCGGGGATAAGCTGGTGAGCGCGGCCAAGGGCTACATCGAGGCCCACAGCCTGGAGAAGTTCTCATTGAAGAAGCTGTCCGAGGCGCTGTACATCAACGGCAGCTACCTGCTTCGGCAGTTCAAGGCCGGGACCGGCCAGACCCTGCTGGAATACCACAACGCCGTCCGCTGCGAGAACGCCAAGGCCCTGCTCCGGGACACGGACATGAACATCTCCGAGATCGGCGCGGCGGTGGGCTTCGTGTCCTCCGCGCATTTCTCCCACGTGTTCAAGAAGGTCACCGACCTCACCCCCACCCTGTACCGGGAAAATAGCCGCGCCTGACATATGAAAGGAGGCTGCCCCGAAGCGATCCGTCGCTTCGGGGCAGTCCTTTATTTAGGCACGCTGAGCAGCAGCCCGTCCGCGTTTTTGACCAATTCGTATTTCGCGGCGAGGGGGTCTTTATCACCGACGATCAAGTAGTCGCAGCGGTCGGAGGTCGCGCAGGTGCCCTCGCGGATGAGGGTCGCGTGGAGCTTCTGCATGGCGAGGTGGTCGCAGTTGCACATCACGGGCAGCACATGCTCCATGTGGTGGCGCTTGGCGAACTCGGCGTTGGGGCACTGGGTAAAGCAGTAGCGCACGACGCCGCCGTCCCGGTCATACTCGTAAAAGCCCATGCGGAAGGAGCCGGGGAAGCGCCCGATCTCCCGGACGCGGGTGTCCGCGGCGCGCTTGAAGGCGATATTCGCGATGCGGCTGTCCAGCCTGCGGTTCAGGTCGAACACCTTCCCCAGCGCGTCGAAGCCGCCCATGAAGCACTCGAACACGTCCTGCTGGAATCCCTCGATGGGCGGCTTGTCCGGCGCGACGTCGTACCAGGCGAAGATCAGTATCGGGTCGTAGATGCTCCGGGTCAGCTTCACGCCGCCCAGGGCCGGCTCGTCCTCGAGGTATTCGCAGTACTTGAGCTGTATCCGCTCCCACAGCTTTTCCGCCTCCGGCCCGTCGTGATACCGGCGCAGCAGCCTTTGCACGCACGCCTTGGCCTGCTTGGAGTAGCACACGTGGCGGCCGCGGTCGAAGGGCAGGTCCTTTTCGCGCATGGCCGTCACGCCTCCTTCGGCTTCCGGGCGACGCAGTGCAGCCGGAAGAAGCCGCGCTTCTC
>JAFUWR010000150.1 GCA_017471125.1 Clostridia bacterium
AGGGCATCTCTAAAATCTCACGAAGATGTGATATAATAGAGAAGAACAGGGGGGCGAAGAGATGGAACAGTTGAGCATCTTCAGTAGCGCCAAGCGAGAGGTAAAGCTGAGTGCATTAGGGGATAATCTTGAAAAGTTGAACGAAGTGATCAATTGGGAGATATTCCGCCCAATGTTGGTGAAAGCAGTAACCGTTGAAAATCCTAAGGGTCCCGGGGGACGGCGTCGGTACGATGTCGTGATGATGTTCAAGATTCTGGTGCTGGCACGGCTGTTCAACCTGAGCGACGACCAAGCAGAATACCAGATCAATGACCGAATCAGCTTTATGCGATTTCTGGGGCTGGGGCTGAACAACACGGTACCGGACGCAAAGACGATCTGGCTGTTCCGGGAGACGTTAAAGAACGCGGGGATCATGGATGATCTGTTTGCGCGATTCAACGGTCTTCTGAAACAGGAGGGACTGATCACGCGGGAAGGGACCATCGTGGACGCGACATTTGTGGAAGTTCCGAAGCAGCGCAACCATCGGGAAGAGAACGAGGCGATCAAGGCAGGCAAGGTTCCGGAGGACTGGCAGAAGCCGGAGAACAAACACAAGCTGGCGCAGAAGGATACTGACGCGCGGTGGGCCAGGAAGAACAATCAAACGTACTTCGGCTACAAGGATCATGTCAAAGCAGACGCGAAGAGTAAGCTCATCACGAATTACTCTGTAACAGCCGCATCCGTCAATGACAATCAGGAGTTTATCGGCCTGCTGGATGGACAAGACAAGGTCATCTATGCCGACAGCGGCTATGTGGGCCGGAAGTACGCAGAGCAGCTTCCCGAGGGTGCGGTCAACAAGATCCACGAGAAAGCGGAAAAGAATCGTCCTCTGACCGAAGAACAGAAGAAATCCAACCGGGACAAGTCCCGAACTCGCTGCCGGATCGAGCATATCTTTGGCTACATGACTGGAGCCATGCACGGTATTATCATCCGCAGCATTGGATTGGCGCGGGCCAAGTTCAATATTGGTATGATGAACCTGGTCTACAACCTCTGCCGATATACCTTCCTGATGCGTTCCAGAAAAACGCAGGCTGCCAAGGGATAACTATGCCTTGTACCCTGTAAAGGGCATAGAATCCCGGCAGTGGATGACATTATTTCCTCTGCCTCGCTGCGTTTTCCTGCTCTTTTTCCTCTTTTGACCCCCTCTTGAACGAGTTTCTCACCGTTTTTAGAGGTGCCCTAAAGGGGAAGGCATGAGGAACGCCCAAAGCCTTCCCCTTTAGGGGAAGGTGGCAGCCCGAAGGGCTGACGGATGAGGTCGTCACCCCTGTTCCATCTATTGAATATCGAACAGCCTCGCGCAGTTGCGCCAGAAGATGTCCTCGTAGTCCTCGTCGGTCAGATCGAGCCGCAACAGGTACTCGATGTCCGGCTGCTGGGGCCAGAGGGGGTAGTCGGTGCCGAACATGACGCGCCCGGGCGTCCATATCCTTATGAGCTCCTTGGCCAGCGCGGGCTTGACGGTGTAGAAGGTGGACGAGGAGTCCACGATGATGTTGGGGTAGTCCGCCAGCACCCGCGCGGCCTCCTCCCAGACGCTCCAGCCGCCGAAGTGGGCCCCGATGAATTTGAGCGTCGGGAAGGTCTTTAGGATGTTGGCGATGCGGGGCGGGTTGGAGTAGTCGTAGCGGTAGTCCCCGGTGTGGACGCAGACCGGCAGGCCCGCGTCGGCGCACATCTCGTAGATCGCCATGGCGCGGGGCTCGTCGGCCTCGAAGCGCTGGATGTCGGGGTGGAGCTTCACGCCCTTCAGGCCCATGCCCTTCAGCTGCTCGAAGTCCAGCCGCAGGTCGTCGGAATCCAGGTGCATGGTGCCCATGCCGGTGAACGCGCCGTCCGACGCCGCCACGCTCCGGGCGATGAACTGGTTGATGTGGAACACCTGCTCGGGCTTGGTCGCCACGGAGTGGACGATGAACCGGCTGATGCCCGCGGCCGCGCCGGACCTTTTCAGCGTGTCCACCGTGCCGTCGTGGTGGTCGGCGGGCAGGCCGTCGTAGAACGTGTCCACCGCCGACACCGCCTTGCGTGCGATCTTGTCCGGGTAGATGTGGCAGTGCGCGTCTATAATTTGCTGCATATCGTTTTTCCTTTACGCGGTCTCGATGGCGGCGTCCTTTTGCAGGCCGAGCTTTTCGATGGCCTGTTCGCGCATCTTGTACTTCTGGATCTTGCCGGCGTCGTTCATGGGGAAGCCGGTGACGAAGTCGATGTACTTGGGCACCTTGTGCTTGGCCATGTGGTCGCGGACGTAGGCCTTCATCTCCTCGACGGTCATCTCCTCGCCGTCCTTCAGGATGATGCACGCCATGATCTCCTCGCCCATGGCCTTGTCGGGCACGCCGATGACCTGCACGTCGGAGACCTTCGGGTGGGTGTAGATGAACTCCTCGATCTCCTTGGGGTAGATGTTCTCGCCGCCGCGGATGATCATGTCCTTGAGGCGGCCGGTGATGCGGTAGTTGCCCTCGGGGGTGCGGCAGGCCAGGTCGCCGGTGTGGAGCCAGCCGTCCTTGTCTATCGCGGAGGCGGTGGCCTTGGGCATCTTATAGTAGCCCTTCATGATGTTGTAGCCCCGGGCCACGAACTCGCCGATGACCTCGTCGGGGCAGTCCTCGCCGGTCTCGGGATCCACGATCTTGCACTCCACCTCGGGGAAGGCCGAGCCCACCGTGGCCACGCGGACCTCCAGCGGGTCGGTGGTCTTGGACATGGTGCAACCGGGGGACGCCTCGGTCTGGCCGTAGACGATGACGATCTCCGGCATGTGCATCTTCTCCACCACCTCGCGCATCACGGCGATGGGGCAGGGGCTGCCGGCCATGATGCCCGTGCGCATGTGGGAGAAGTCGGTCTTGGGGAAGTCCTCGTGGGCCAGCATGGCGATGAACATCGTGGGCACGCCGTGGAAGGCGGTGATGTGCTCGTTGTTGATGCAGGCCAGGGAGGATTTCGGGCTAAAGTACGGTATGGGCAGTATGGTGCCGCCGTGGGTCATGGTGGCGGTCATCGCCAGCACCATGCCGAAGCAGTGGAACATGGGCACCTGGATCATCATGCGGTCCGCGGTGGACAGGTCCATGCCGTCGCCGATCATCTTGCCGTCGTTGACGATGTTGTAGTGGGTCAGCATCACGCCCTTGGGGAAGCCCGTGGTGCCGGAGGTGTACTGCATGTTGCACACGTCGTTCACGTCCACGGCGGCAGCCATGCGGCGGATCTCCTCCAGCGGGGTGC
>JAFUWR010000151.1 GCA_017471125.1 Clostridia bacterium
GGCCCGCGCCGCGGCGGAGCTGGGCGCGACGGTCATCGGCGTGGACGGCGCGGCGACGCCCCAGTGCCGCTCCGGTGAGTTCGCCGTCATCAACAGCCCCACGCTGAACGAGCGCTGGCCCGAGCGCGCGCTGACCCCCGAGGAGGTCGCCGAGATCGTGGACAGCCACGTCAACGAGTCCGGCTACCGCGTGAAGCGCCCCATCACCGCCAAGTGGGCCGCCAACATCGGCGAGGCCTTCGACTGGTACATGGGCGCGGACGAGCACCTGTTCATCGCCGACGAGACCCGCCAGCCCATCGAGGACGAGAACGCCGACGACTTCCTGGTGCCCATCTTCCGGCCCCTGCCGTCCTATATCGACGCCGACGGCAACGAGCACGTGTACAATTGGAAGGAGGAGCGCTTCCCCTGCTTCCCCACCTCCGTCGAGTTCCTGCCCAGCCAGGGCATGACCTTCATGGCCAACTGGCAGAAGGCGCTGGACACCGGCAAGGTGGAGACGTACTTCGGCCACTTCGGGAAGAAGCTCATCATGGAGGATGGCCGTTGCGTGGGCGTGTACGCGCTGGACGATGATCCCGATTCCCCCAACAAAGGCAAGTACCTCAAGGTGACGGCCAACAAGGGCGTCATCCTGTCCACCGGCGACTACGGCTCCAACGACGCCTGCATGAACCACTTCGCCCCGGACATCATGAAGACCCACAAGAACAACCGCCTGTTCGTGTCCTTCGACGTGAACGGCGTGCAGACCAACCAGGGCGAGGGCCTGCGCATGGGCGCGTGGGCCGGCGCAAAGGTGGCGGGCTTCAACGCCCCGATGATCCACCACATGGGCGGCGGCGCGGACCTGTCCGGCGTGGGCGTCATGGGCAACGCGGGCTTCCTGAACCTGGACATGGACGGCAAGCGCTTCATGAACGAGGACCTGCCGGGCCAGCAGCTCGAGAACCAGATCGAGGCCGTGCGGCTGATGCAGAGCTGGCAGTTCTTCGACGCCAACTGGCCGGAGCAGGTGACCCACATGCCCGCGGCCCACGGCGGCGCATGCTACTTCGAGGACTATGCCTCCGCCGAGGAAGCGCCCAAGAACAACGCCACCTACCGCAACTGGAAGAGCCCCTACCAGCTCGAGGCCGCCGTGGCGGACGGCCGATGCCTCAAGGCCGACACCCTCGAGGAGCTGGTGGCGAAGGTCTATCCCGACGACGAGAAGGCCCAGCAGACCGCGCTCGCGTCCATCGCCCGCTACAACGAGCTGGCCGCCAAGGGCTACGACGAGGACTTCAACAAGGTCCCCTCCCGCCTGATGCCCGTGGACACCGCGCCCTTCTACGCGGACATGTTCTCCACCGCCATCATGCTGGTGTGCATCGGCGGCCTGGAGTCCGACGAGGAGTGCCACACCTTCTATGAGATCACCGACGAGCAGGGCCGACAGGTCTGCGGCGACGTCATCCCCGGCCTCTATGTCGCCGGCAACATGCAGGGCGGCCGCTTCGGCCTCCAGTACCCCATCGGCCTGAAGGGCGTCTCCCACGCCATGGCGATGTACTACGGCAAGGTCGCCGGCGAGAACGCGGTGAACGGCATCTAATAGGATAACCCCCCGGAGGGGACGGCGCGGCCGTCCCCTCCATTTTGTTAAATTTTGCGCATAATCGGCATAAAATCGTCATGATTCCCGCCAATCGGCCCAAACCTAATCCAATCTTTCTTGACATCGACACGTAACAAGGCTATAATTATTTATACATCTGCGCGGCGCGGCCGCGCAGGAAATAGAAGGAGGAAAACACATGAAGAAGCTGCTTTGCGTTCTGCTGGCTGCCCTGATGGTCATGTCCATGGCCGTCGTCGCGTCCGCGGAGACCGAGTCCAAGGGCTACAAGGTGGCCGTCGTCACCGGCACCATGTCCCAGTCCGTCGACGAGCGCGGCGCCGCCATGATGCTGGTCGACAAGTACGGCGAGGACACCATCCTGACCGCCACCTATCCCGACAACTTCACCGAGGAGAAGGAGACCACCATCCAGTCCATCGTGCAGTTCGCCGATGATCCCGACGTCAAGGCCATCGTGGTGTGCCAGGCCGTTCCCGGCGTGGCCGAGGCCTTCCGCCAGGTCAAGGAGCGCCGCGACGACATCATCTGCCTCGCCGGCGAGTCCCAGGAAGATCCTTCCCTGATCACCGACGCGGCTGACGTGGTCGTGATGAACGACTTCGTGGCCCGCGGCTACCTGATCATCAACACCGCCAAGGAGCTGGGCTGCGACACCTTCGTGCACATCTCCTTCCCCCGCCACATGGGCATCGAGTCCCTGTCCCGTCGTCTGGCCGTCATGAAGGCCGCCGGCGAGGAGCTGGGCGTGAAGATCGTCGAGGAGACCGCCGCGGACCCGCTGTCCGACGTGGGCATCACCGGCGCGCAGCAGCAGATCTTGGAGAAGGCGCCCGAATGGATCGAGAAGTACGGCCAGAATTCCGCCTATTTCTGCACCAACGACGCCCACACCGCTCCGCTGCTCAAGCAGCTTCTCGAGTACGGCGGATACTTCATCGAGGCCGACCTGCCCTCCCCGCTGATGGGCTATCCGGACGCGCTGGGCATCGAGTTCTCCAACGACGACATGAGCAACTATGAGTTCCTGCTCAAGTCCGTCGAGGACGCCATCGTCGAAAAGGGCGGCGCGGGCCGCTTCGGCACCTGGGCCTACTCCTACACCTACACCCTGACCGCCGGCCTGGCCGAGCACGCCATGAACGTCATCGACGGCGAGGCCGACCTGCTGGAGATCGACGACATCGCCGACGCGCTGGCCGTGTACTCTCCCGGCGCTGAGTGGAACGGCTCCTACTATGTGGATGCCAACACCGGCGTCAAGACCGAGAACTACATGCTGATCTATCAGGACACCTACATCATGGGCGATCCCGGCCACTACATGGGCAACGCCGATGTCGAGGTCCCCGAGCAGTACTTCACCGTGAAGTAACCAAAGCATCGACCCGACGCAAGGGGGAGGAAATGCTCCTCCCCCTCGTTTTTCATTACAGGGGCGGGGACGCGCGGCGCGTCGCGGCGCGCCCCCGCCCCTGTAAAGGCAACAACGGAGAGTAAGGTAGATAAAAATGAACGATCAAGCACCCTTGCTGGAACTCAAGAACATCAAGAAGGACTTCTTCGGAAACCAGGTGCTGGAGGACATCAACCTGACCCTCGAGGCGGGCGAGGTGCTGGGCCTGGTGGGCGAGAACGGCGCGGGCAAGTCCACGCTGATGAAGATCCTGTTCGGCATGACCGAGATACGCGACACCGGCGGCTACGGCGGCGACGTGCTCATCAACGGGGAAAAGGTCATGTTCAACTCCCCCTTCGACGCGCTGCACGCGGGCATCGGCATGGTGCACCAGGAGTTCTCGCTGATCCCGGGCTTCACCGCCACCGAAAACATCCTCTTAAACCGCGAGCCCCGGAAGAAGAGCGCCATGTCGGAGATCTTCGGCGACCGGCTGGACACGCTGGACCGCAAGGACATGGACCGCCGCTCCGCCGACGCCATCGCCAAGATGGGCGTCCACATCGAGGCGGACATGGTCATCGCGGACATGCCCGTGGGCCACAAGCAGTTCACGGAGATCGCCCGCGAGCTGTCCAAGGAGCAGCTTCGCCTGCTCATCCTCGACGAGCCCACCGCCGTGCTCACCGAGCAGGAGGCCGAGGCGCTCCTCGAGTCCATCCGCGGCATGTCCCGGCGCGGCATCGCCGTCATATTCATCACCCACCGCCTTCAGGAGATCCTGGACGTGTGCAACAAGGTCGTCGTCATGCGCGACGGCGTGCTGGTGAAGGACGTGGCGGCCTCGGAGACCTCCATCCCCGAGCTGACCCGCTGGATGGTGGGCCGTTCCGTGTCCGGCGCGGCCATCGAGCACCGGACGCCGCCGGAGAGCCGCACCATCATGTCCGTTCAAAAGCTGTGGGTGGACATGCCCGGCGAGACCGTGCGCAACGTGGACCTCGACGTGCGCGAGGGCGAGATATTGGGCATCGGCGGCCTGGCGGGCCAGGGCAAGCTGGGCATCCCCAACGGCATCATGGGCCTGTACCCCGCCGGCGGCAAGGTGACCTTCGACGGGCAGGACATCCCGCTGAACCAGCCCCGCAAGTGCCTGGACAGCCAGCTCGCGTTCGTGTCCGAGGACCGGCGCGGCGTGGGCCTGCTGCTGGACGAGTCTCTCGAGTGGAACATCGCCTTCCCGGCCATGCAGATCCACAACAAGTTCTTAAAGCCCCTGCTGGGCGGGCTTGTGCAGTGGCGCGATGAGAAGGCCATCCGCGGCGTGACCGACGAATACATCGACGAATTGAAGATCAAGTGCACGTCCTCCAAGCAGAAGGCCAAGGAGCTCTCCGGCGGCAACCAGCAGAAGGTGTGCCTGGCCAAGGCCTTCGCCCTGGAGCCCAAGTTCCTGTTCGTGTCGGAGCCCACCCGGGGCATCGACGTGGGCGCGAAGGCGCTGGTGCTGGAGGCGCTCAAGAAGTTCAACCGGGAGAGCGGCATCACCATCGTGATGATCTCCTCGGAGCTGGAGGAGCTTCGGCAGATCTGCGACCGCATCGCCATCGTTTCCGGCGGGCGCATCGCGGGCATCCTGCCGGCCACCGAGCCCAGCGAGGAATTCGGCGCGCTGATGGTCAGCTCCGTCGTGTAATAGGAGGCGCACAATGACAGAATATATCACCGAGAACGACCGCACCTTCATGGACAGGGCGCGGGCGGCGCTCAAGAGCTTCGGCCTGCCGAGACTCATCATCGCGGCGTTTTTGCTGCTGATGTTCATCATCGCGCCCTTCACCGGCGCGAACTTCTGGGTCCAGGTCACCAACGTGGTCAACCGCTTCAGCTGGAACGCCGTGCTGGTGCTGGCCATGGTGCCCATGGTCCACTCCGGCTGCGGCCTGAACTTCGGCCTGCCGGTGGGCATCATCGCGGGCCTGCTGGGCGCGACGCTGTCCATCGAGCTGGGCTTCACCGGCCCCATGAGCTTCGTGATGGCCATCGTCATCGCCACCCCCTTCGCGCTGCTGTTCGGCGTGGCCTACGGCTGGCTCTTGAACAAGATCAAGGGCGGCGAGATGATGATCGCCACCTACGTGGGCTTCTCCGTGGTCAGCTTCTTCTGCATGATGTGGCTGGTGCTGCCCTACAAAAAGCCCGACATGGCCTGGGGCTTCGAGGGCACCGGCCTGCGCACCACCTTCCCCGTGGACAAGTACTACGGCGGCGTGCTGTCGAACCTGTTCCGCATCGAGATCGGCAGGCTGGTCATCCCCACCGGCGCGCTGCTGTTCTTCGCGCTGCTGGCGCTGGCCATCTGGGCGTTCTTGCACACCCGCACCGGCACGGCCATGACCGCCGTGGGCTCGAACCCCACCTTCGCCCGGGCCGCGGGCATCAACGTGGACCGCATCCGCATGCTGTCCGTGGTGATGAGCACGTGGCTGGCGGCCGTGGGCATCCTGGTGTATGAGCAGGGCTTCGGCTTCGTGCAGCTCTACAACGCGCCCTTCAACATGGCGCTGCCCGCCGTGTCGGCCATACTGATCGGCGGCGCGACGGCCAACAAGGCCACCATCACCAACGTCATCATCGGCACCATACTCTTCCAGGGCATGGTCACCATGACGCCCACGGTCATGAACGGCCTGATCAACCTGGACATCTCGGAGGTCCTGCGCGTGGTCGTCTCCAACGGCATGATCCTCTACGCCCTGACCAGGAGATCGGAGGCGACACGATGAACAAGAACAATTCCTCCGCGAAAAAGGTGCTGGGCTTCCTGGGCAACAACGCCGTGCCCATCATGTTCATCATCATCATCGCCTTCTGCATCCCGATCTCGGGCTTCTCGTCCACGTTCCTCTTAAATGAGATCATGACGCGCTTAAGCCGCAACGCCTTTCTGATCCTGAGCCTGCTCATCCCCATCATGGCGGGCATGGGCCTCAACTTCGGCATGACGCTGGGCGCGATGGCGGCGGAGATCGCGCTGATCTTCACCTCTGACTGGCAGATCTGGGGCATCCCAGGCATCGTGCTGGCGATGATCATGTCCATCCCGATCTCCGCGCTGCTGGGCCTGGTGTGCGGCCGCATCCTCAACGCCGCCAAGGGCCGCGAGATGATCACCAGCTACATCATCTCCTTCTTCATGAACGGCATGTACCAGTTGGTGGTGCTGTACATGATGGGCTCCATCATCCCCATCGCCCACACCAACATCAAGCTGCCCCGCGGCTACGGCGTCCGCGCCTCCGTGGACCTGACCCGCATCCGCAAGAGCCTTGACAACGTCATCTCCATCAACGTCGCGGGCGTGAAGGTGCCGGTGCTGACCCTGGTCATCATCGTGGCGATGTGCCTGGTGATCGTGTGGTTCCGGCGCACCAAATTGGGTCAGGACATGCGCGCCGTCGGGCAGGACATGGAGGTGGCCCGGGCCGCGGGCATCGACGTGGAGGGCACCCGCGTGATCTCCATCGTCATCTCCACGGTGCTGGCCGGCATCGGCATGGTCATCTACCTGCAAAACATGGGCGACATGGCCACGTACTCGTCCCACAGCCAGATCGGCATGTTCTGCATCGCCGCGCTGCTGGTGGGCGGCGCGTCGGTGGACCGGGCGTCCATCGGCAACGTGTTCCTGGGCGTCATACTGTTCCACACCATGTTCATACTGGCCCCCTCCGCCGGCGCGAAGATCACCGGCAACGAGGTCATCGGCGAATACTTCCGCGTGTTCGTGTCCTACGGCGTCATCACCGTGGCGCTGGTGATGTATGAGACCAAGAAGCGCCGGGCCAAGGCGTCTATGGGCGCGCAGCTCGAGGCCGCCCAGCGGGAGGAGGAGAAGCGATGAAGAAGCGCAGATTGCTGTTCCGCGTGGGCACGGTGCTGGTGCTGGTCGCCATCGCCGCCTGCATGATGGTGATCGGCCGCGGCCACACCATGTACTTTGACAACAAGAAGCTGGAGTACGAGGGCCAGGAGGTGGACACCTTCCGCCGCATCAACGTCAACGTCAACGGCGAGCAGGTCGCCAAGCTGTCCGCCAAGGACCGCGGCATGGCCACGTTCACCGGCCAGACCCTCAAGTTCAACATCGAGGTCATCCGCGAAAAGGGCGGGGACAGCGAGTTCTACGACTACACCGTCAAGGTGCCCTACGGCGTGGACGGCACGGTGCTGAACCTGCCCGCCATGGTCGAGGGGCTGCCCGCCGAGGCGTACACCTCCATATTCGTGCCGCAGGTGGTCGAGGAGTCCCCCGAGGACAACGAGATCGTCACCGACGAGTTCGGCCTGGGCGACGACATGGGCAGCGTAGAGGGATAAGCACAATAACGCGCGGCCACCGGTCCCACCGGTGGCCGCTTTCATTGGGGGCGAACATGGTCTTTCATTGGAACGTGACGGATGACGGCGCGGTGCTCGCCGGGCAGATCAATCCGCTCTCGCTCTTCCGTTCGCGCTTCGACGACGAGGTGAAGGCGTGGCTCCGCTCGCTTCCCTGCAAGAACGCGCACACGATCTTCGGCAAGCTTGTCGAGGAATTCGAGAAGGCGGGCGTGCGCATCCTGCCGGCGACCTGCTACATGGACGGCTGCCTGCCGGGCGAAGGGGTGCTGACCGCCCGTGCGCCCGATGCGCGGGAGGCGCGTGATATCGCCTATGGCGCGGTTGTCGTGCGCGACATGGGGCGTCACGATGTGGGGCAGACCGTCCTGGTGAAGGAAGGCATGGTGCTGGCGGTCGAGGCGTTCGAGGGCACGAACGCCGCCATCAAGCGCGGCGGCAAGCTGGGCGGCAAGGGGGCGGTGATTTTCAAGGGCGCGCGCGAAGGGCATGACATGCGTTTTGACGTGCCGGTCAGGGGGCTCAAGACCGTCAAGATGATGAAAAGCGCGGGTGTCACCGCGCTGGCGTTCCAGGCCGGGCGGCAGATCGTGCTGGAGAGGGAGGCGGTCGTCGCCTACGCGAACCGGCACGGCATCTCGCTCGTTGGCGTGAAGACCGACCTGCCGCCCGCCCCCACGCGGCCGTAGATGTCA
>JAFUWR010000152.1 GCA_017471125.1 Clostridia bacterium
AGGCAGATAGTCGAAGGTCGCCTCCGGGAAGTTCTCGAGGAGGGTATCGGTGGCCGCGGGCTCATTCCACCAGTATATCCGGCACATCAGCGCCTTGCCCTGAAGGAATTTCTCCTTGCAGGTGTCGTTGGTATTCTGGGCCCATTCATCGTCCAGCAGCCCCGCCTCAAAGAGCGAGCGCATGTAAGCCGTATATTCCCTGGCCCCGGGCGTCGTGGGACGCCCGTGTATGCCGTCGTCGGTCACGTTCCAGTCGTTGGAAATGCCGAACGCCCCTGCGATCTCATCCACGATGGGGCCGTTTCCGGTCAGGGGGATCAGGCCCGCGTCCCTTGCCGCGGTAAGCGCCGCGGTCAGTTCGTCCAGGGTCTCCGGCATCTTTTTGATGCCCAAGGACTCGAACAGATCCGTGCGCACCCGCAGGCCCGACGTGTAGTTTTCATTGGAGAGGCGGTAGGGAATTCCCATGATCTGCCCGTCTATGGTGGTGTTTGTCCACAGGGCCTCATCCGTGCCCGCCAGCAGCGCCTGGCCCCTTTCGTCCAGCAGATCGTTCAGGGGCAGGTACGCGCCCAGACTCACGGTCGCCGCGAAGGTGGCGTAGGGCATGATGATGGCGTCGTAGACATCCGCGTCCCGTGCCGCCAGGATGCTCATCAGCTTGGCCGTCGCGCCCTCGACCGGCAAGGTCTCGTATACGGCGTGGAACCCCGTGACCTCTTCCACCGCCTTGCCCGCCGGGTCTGCATTGGGGTCGATCTGCTGGTAATCCATCAAAACCCTCAGCTCCGGCAAAGCCTCGCCCAGCGCCGAAAGCGGCAGCGCCGCCATGAGCGCAACCAGCAACAGACTCAGGATCTTTTTCATGGGAATCCTCCTCATGCAGAAATAGCCGCGCCGCTGACGGCGCATCGATGCTCTCGTGTGGTTTATCCCTTCACGGCGCCCAACATCACGCCCTTGGTAAAGCTCTTTTGCAGGAAGGGATAGAGTAGGCAGACGGGCAGGGCCGCGATGACGGTGCACGCGGCGATGACGCTCTGGCTGGTCACCTCGCCCGCGCTGCCGCTCCCGTGCAGGGCCAGAAAGACGTCGCTGGCCGAAAAGATGGTCTCCTTCAGTACCAGCTGCAGGGATTTGAGGCCCTGACTGGTGGTGTAGATCATGGAGATATAGTAGTTGTTCCAGTAATCCACGGCGTAGTACAGGGTGATCACCGCCAGCGCCGCCCTGGACAGCGGCAGATAGATCCGCCACAGGATCGTCCACTGGCTCGCCCCGTCGATCATGGCCGCCTCCTCCAGATCTCTGGGGATGGCCTGGAAACCGTTTCTGAGGATCAGCATGTTCGGCACGCTGAAGCAGCCGGCCAGGTACAGTATGTGGAAGGTGTTGACCAGCTTCAGCCTTGTCATCACCAGGTAGGTCGGGATCTGGCCGCCCGAGAACACCATGATAAAGACGGACAGGGCGACGAAGAACCGGCGTCCTCGAAGGTAGTCCTTGCTCAGGGCGTAGGCAAAGCCCGATGTCGTCCCCAGGGCGATGAGCGTGCCGATCGCCGTGAACGCCGCCGTATTGAAAAACGCATGGACAAAGCCCCGGTTTTCCAGCGCGAACCGATAGGCGTCCCAGCGAATATCCCCCCATTCGGGAAGGATGCCCACCCTGCCCGACAGGACGCTTTGCTGCGAGGCCACGGACTTGGACAGGAGCATCAGCACCGGCGCGACGGTCGCCGCCAGCAGCAGGGCAAAGAATGCGTAGATCACGATCAGCGCAGGCCGCGTCCGGGGCCGGGGATGCTGCGCCATCATTGCCAAAGCCCCCTTCCGAACGCCCTTTGGGTGATGAGATTGGAGCCCAGGATCAGCGCGAAGGAGACCACGGACTCAAACAGCCCGATGGCCGCGGACAGGCTGAATTTGCCCGCGCCGATGCCCTCCCGGTAGACGAAGGTGCCGATCACGTCGGCGGTCTTGTAGACCGAGGGGTTGTACATGACCAGTATCTGGTCCGTGCCAGATTGCAGCACGGTGCCCACGCGGAGGGTGAGCATCAGCATGATGACGGGCATGAGCTCCGGCAGCGTCAGGTGCAGCAGCTGCTGGAAGCGGTTTGCGCCGTCCACATCCGCCACCTCAAACATCTGCCGGTCCATCGCCGAGAGGGCCGACAGGTAGACGATGGTGTTGAAGCCCACGTCCCGGTACGCCTCCGTGAGCAGCAGCACGAAGCGAAAGCGCTCGTTGGTGTAGAAGTTCACCTTTTCCAGCCCCAGCGCCGCCAGCGCCGCGTTCACCGCGCCTCCCTGGGTGGACAGCAGGTTGACGAACACGCTGTGGATGACCACGAAGGAGAGAAAGTGGGGCAGGTAGACGACGGTCTGGCACAGCCGCTTGTAAAACTCCCGCCGGAATTCATTGAGCATGAGCGCCAGCAGGATGGGCAGCGGGAACAGAAACACCAGCTTCAGCAGGCCGATCTCCAGGGTATTCTGGATCACCCGCAGGAATCGCGCCTGGCTGAACATCTGCCTGAAGTACTTGAACCCCACCCACGGGCCGTCGCCCTCGAACAGGTTGTAGTCCTTGAAGGCGATGCTGATGCCGGTGATCGGCAGGATCCGAAAGCACAGTATCCACAGCAGGCCCGGCGCCAGCATGGCGTAAAGCACCCAGCTCCCCCTTGGCATCGGCATGCCGGATATTCGCGGAGCGCGGCGCCCGCTCACGGCGTGTAATGCGCCTCCACCTCGAAGACGCGCTCCCACGGCAGGGAGACCTGATACCTGCCCTGGAGGATATCCAGCACCCGGGCAAAGCGGTGCGTCCACCCGCCCTGGCGCGCAAACAGCTCGCGGAAGAATTCCTGGAGCAGCCGATCAGCCGCCGCGGGGTCCGCAAGGCGATAGGGGTCCTCGCCCTCGGCCTTGAGCGTGTGCATCAGCTGCGACCGAATGCAGGATTCATACAGCAGATCGTCGAGGTAGCGCTCGTTTCTGAACGGGACATTGCACCTCTCGGCGATGGAATCCGAGCATATTTGAGCGACCAGCGTGCCCAACGCATTGGAAGCCGTGTTCCATGCGCTGTAACCGGCCAGCTGCTCCGGGTGCCTGATCTGCTTGATGAAATCCGGCCAGCCGCCGTTGCAGCAGAACAGATCCAGCAGGTAGACGGTGCGCCCCTCCGCCAGCAGCTCGTTGACGCGGGCGGCCGCCTGTGCCTCGTCCTGGGGATAGGAGGGCATCGTGCTGGTCATGTTCATATCGATCTGCGCGCCAATGGCGTTGGCCGCGATCGCCAGCGTCACCGGAGCATCCTGCGCTTCATAGATCCCAATATACTTAAAGATGCCGTTGAGGTTTTCGGCAAAGGGCCGATCCTCATATCGGGCGATGAACTGTCCGTCCTTCCTGCCGATCCATTCGACCCTCACCGGCAGCGGCCTGTCCATGAGGCACTTCATCACCAGCATCGGGCCCTCGTCGGTGCCGTTTTTGATCATGATGCGGGGATCGTCGCCGATCTGCTCCTGCAGGATGCGCTGCTCCGTGCGGTGGAAGCCGTATTCCTCGGAATCCTCCACCAGTATAAGCAGGGAGGAGAATACGCCCTTCTTCGCCAGCTCCACGGCCTTGGCGTTGATCATGTGGTTGCGCTGCCGGACCTCATGGTATTTCAGGATCGCCTCGCCGGGAATGAAACGGGCCGCCCTCTCGGCGCGCGCCATGTCCTCCAGCGCGCCGGTGACCACGGCCCTGTCGCTCCAATAGGAGTACTCCATCATGGACTTGTAGACGTGCATATCGGCGAGCCGCAGCGTGGAGATCGAGGTGCGCATGATGGTGTTGACCGCGTGTACCGGCTTTTCCGGGTATTGCGCCGCAGCCGCTCGAACCACTCAAGCCGCTCCAGGGCCTGGGCCTCCGTCATGTCCAGCTCGCGGGAGCCCAGCAGAGAGCCGAAGCAGAGCTGATCCAGAGATATGGCCCTGGCATCCGCCTCCGCGGCGTGCTCCGTCAAAAACGCCTGGATCCCCTGCCAATCGGAGGGTTGGGTGAAATGATCCTGTACTTCCTCGGGGGGAAGGATGCACTCGACCCCGCACCATTCCAACAGCTGCTTTGGAAACAGCCTGTTGCAGGGCCGGGAATCTACAGGTAAAAATAATACTTTCATAATAGCTTCGTCGCTCCTCTATCGTCTATTGAACAACACCCACGCTTCGGCTGCTCAATAGACCTTTCGAGAAAGCCGTTTCTCAAACTCAGCGATGGGCAAGGGCTTGTCAAAGTAGAAGCCCTGCGCGATATGGCAGCTGTGCTGCTTCAGGATCGCGATCTGCTCCTTCGTCTCGACGCCCTCAGCCACACATTCGAGGCCGAGCTCATGGGCCATGGCGACCACATATTTGAACATCACGCTGTTTCGGCTGTTTTCATCGTCGCTGTTGAGGGGAAGGAAGTTCTTATCCACCTTCAACACGTTCCAGGGGATCTCCCGGATCAGGTTGAGGGAGGAATAGCCGATGCCAAAGTCATCGACGGAAGTGTATATCCCCACGTTTTGCAGGCCGTTGACCACGCGCTTCAGATCCCGGAATTCCACGTCGGTGGTGGTCTCTGTCAGTTCGATCTCGATATACTGGTGAGGTACGTTGTATCGGTCGACGATGCTGATGATATGGTCCAGCAATCCCTCGTCCAGCATGTGCCTCCTGGACAGGTTCACGGACACGCGCACCGGCTTCTTGCCCTCGTCCAGCCAGCGCCGAATATCCATGCAGACATGCTCCAGCATGTAGAAATCCAGTTTGCAGATGTCCAGATTCTGCTCCAGTATCGGTATAAAGTCCGCGGGCATGACGAGCTTGCCGTCGTGATACCAGCGGCTGAGCGCCTCCGCGCCGGCCAGCACATTCCCGTAGACGTCGATCTTCGGCTGGTAGTACACCAGGAATTCCTCGCGTTCCAATGCCAACGGGAAGAGCTGCTGGACGCGCATCACGTGTTCCCGCTCCACGAGCATGTTTTCATTGCAGAACACGATATCCTCCATGCGGCTCTTGCGCGCGTCCTGATAGGCAGAGCAGATCTTGTCCATGATGTCCCACGAGTCGGTGAAATCCATTTGCTCCGGGATGACCAGGATGCCCGCGGAGGCGGAGACCACGACCTCCTCAAAGGTGTTGCTGTCATAGACGATGGGCGTGCCGCTCAGGATGTGGATCACGCTTTGAAGCTGCTCTGACTGGCAAAGGAGCAGAAAATCGTCTGAACCCACTCGGCACACGATGCCCTCCGGCGCGATGGTCTCCTCCAGCTTCGCGCAGTAGTTGTGCATCAGCAGATCCCCGGCATATCGCCCGATCTGCTGGTTGATCAAAGAAAAGTGTTTGAGATTGAAACGCACCGCGGCCTTGCCGCCCAGCTTTCCCGCATGGCCCAACTGCTCCAGCTGGCTGGTGAAGTACCGGCTGTTATGGTAGCCGTCGTCATCAATGAAGGCCAGCATCTCCGCCATCGCGCTCATCCGATGTCTGACGACATAGGCCAGCATCATCTCCGCGACGCGCCGCACCCGGGCCTCTTCCTCGGCGGTCCAGGGCTCCGCGTTCTCACGCTGGTATACGCGATAGATGCCGATCATCATGGTCGGCGTCACCATGCGCGCCTGCAAACGTACCTTACAGGCTGCCCCGCCATCGTGACAGACAAAGGTCGTTCCGCGCTTCAGCTTTTCATGCGTGGGCGTCTGATAGAAGTTGATCTCCGCCCGCTCTATTCGGAACAGCGCGCACATTTGGGTCAGCAGATCGTTGATCCGCTGTAAATCCGGCTCACCTTGCTGATTCAGCACGGTGAGCAGCTCTTCCAGTAATGCGTAATAAGTCATTTGCTCATATCCTTTTCTGTATGCGATATGCGTTTATCAGCCTTATCGACTTTCTGCTTCTTATATTCAGCCGGTTTCGCCGATCACACTGCTATCACGGAGAAGTTACGCTTTTTCCTTATGTAACTATATTATATCACAAATCGAGCATCGTGACACATTGAGGCCAAAATATAACATGATGGGTTTTTCATAATTTAATCGTGGCTTTGACCTTCCAGAAGAACCGCTGGCTTCGCAAGAACATCTACTGGAGGGACGGAACGCGGGAGGAAACCCCTCCGGCTCAGTCGCGGCCTGTATCAGGCATTGAACGGGCGGGGGGTGTTTTATATCATCCCATGCTGTGCAGCGTGAGCACCATGATCTTCACCGTCATCTTCGCCGCCGGCATGCCCGCCGTGCTCAGCGAGGAGATCCCCACGCTGTGGGCGATCAACAACCTGTCCGGCGCCGGCATGATCTCCAGGGTGCTGTACGTGGTGTTCGCCATCGCGGCCATGCTGTCCAGCTCCGTGGCATTCATCTTCACCGTCTGCAACAGATTCGAGCCAGTTATTGAAAGGTTTTGGACGAAGAGCACCGGCTTCTCCCGCAAGCTGGTCATCGCCATGGTGTTCATCCTCGTCTGCACCTTCGGCAGCTCCTTCGGGCTTCTGAACATCATCAAGTACGGCTATGTCGAGGCCGGGCACTTCGGCGACATCATGGCCACCGCCTGCAAGGTGCGGGGCATCGCGGGCGTGGTCATCGACGGCAGCTGCCGGGACGCCCAGGACATCGTGGCGCTGGGGCTGCCGGTGTTCGTGCGGGGGCTGAACCCCTCCGGCACGGTGAAGGAGAGCCTGGCGAAGCTGAACGTGCCCGTGCGCTGCGGCGGCGTGGAGGTGCGCCCCGGCGACATCGTGCTGGGCGACTGCGACGGCGTGATCGTGGTGCCCCGGTCCGACGAGGACGCGGTGTTTGAGAAGGTGCTCAACAAGTTCGACAAGGAACAGCATATCGTAGAAGCCCTGCTTGCCGGAAAGACCACGCTCGAGGTCTACGGCTTCGACAAGCTGATCGAAAGAAAGCTCGGGGAAGAATGATATAGAGAGTACGAAATATTCCTCCCTTGACAGCCCCGCCCATACATGTTAAAATCCTTTTATATGGTACTTGAATAAAGAAGGAGCGCCCGCGCATCGAGGGGATCTGTCATGAACGTACAAAGGAAACAGGATCGGATCACGATCAACACCGCCATCATCGGCGGGCTATTGATCGCGCTCGTATTGATACTGACGACGGTCTGGACCGGGGTCAGCGCCCAGCGCGCCACGGGCAGGGCCGTGCGCTCCGTGAGCAACTTCTACCTCCGGGAGCTGGCCGGCCGCCGGGGGCAGGTCGTCGCCTCTAACCTGCAAAACAACATCCAGAACATGCGGGACGCGCTGGACCTGCTGGATGAGAACGATCTGTCCGATCTGGAGCATTTGCAGGCGTTCCAGGCCAAGATGAAGAAGCTCTACAACGCGGAGAAGTTCGCCTTCGTGGACACCAACGGCCTGATCTACACCTCCCTTGGGCCGCTTAATAACATCGCGGACTACGGCTTCGACTACATGACCATCTCCGGCCCGGAGGTGTCCATCAAGGACATCGAGAGCGAGGACAAGAAGGTCGTCATCGCGCTGCCCATCGACCGCCTGCCCTTCAATGGCCAGGTGCTGGTGACCTGCTTCATGGAGATCGACATGGACGTGCTGCTGGAGGGCCTGTCCCTGCAGTCCGACGCCAACGAGGCCACCTTCTGCAATCTCTACGACCGCAGCGGCATCTCGCTGACCAACATCGTGCTCGGCGGCACGTCCAGCGACGTGAACCTGCTGGACGCCCTCAAGGACGCCCGGTTCGAGGACGGCACCTCCTATGACCAGGCCGCGGGCGACTTCTCCGCGGGGCAGGAGGGCGTCATCACCTTCAACTACGGCGGCATCGACGAGACGCTGTACTATTTCCCCGTGGCGGGCACCGACTGGATGCTCACCTACCTGATCCGCGAGAGCGTCATCAGCGACCAGATCAACATCATCTCCCAGGGCATCATCACCCGCAGCCTGATCCAGAGCGTGCTCACCGCGCTCATCATGCTGGGCGTGTTCGCGGTCATCATCCAGCAGAACCGAAAGAACACCCGCCTCGTGCTGGAAAAGGAGACCGCGGACGCCGAGAGCCGGGGCAAGCAGGCGGAATTTGAGGCGCGGCTGAAGCTCCAGGACCAGCTCCTGGCCCAGGAGCGGCAGAACGAATCCCTGACCGTCATGCACGGGATGCTCGATTCCGGCCCCTGGTACATGGACTTCGACGAGCAGGGCCGGATGATCAGCGTCACCTGGTCGGACACCTTCCGCAGGATGCTGGGCTATGGCGGCGTGGAGGAATTCCCCAACGTGCTGGAATCCTGGTCGGACCTGCTGCACCCCGAGGACAAGGACCGCGTGCTGAAGGAGTACGGCGACGCCATCAGCGACTATACCGGCGGCACCACCTACGACGTGGAGTATCGCCTTAAGACGAAGGACCGGGGCTGGCGCTGGTTCCACGCCATGGGACAGCTCACCCGCCGCCCGGACGGCTCGCCCATCACCTATATCGGCATCTTCGTGGACATCACCCAGCAGAAGGAGATGGAGCAGACGCTGGCCCGTCAGCAGGAGGCGCTCAAGACTGCGCTGGCCCAGGCGGAAGCGGCCAACGCCGCCAAGACCTCCTTCCTGTCCTCCATGAGCCACGAGATCCGCACGCCCATGAACGCCATCATCGGCCTGGATACCATCGCGCTGAAGGACCCCAACCTGTCAGCGGACACGAAGGACAGGCTGCAAAAGATCGGCGGCAGCGCCAAGCACCTGCTCTCCCTCATCAACAACATCCTCGACATGAGCCGCATCGAGAGCGGACGGATGACGCTCAAGAACGAGGAGTTCTCCATGCGTGAGATGCTCGAGCAGATCAACACCATGATCAACAGCCAGTGCCAGGAAAAGGGCCTACGCTACGATTGCCGGTTCACCGGGACGGTGAGCGACTACTACATCGGCGACGACATGAAGCTCAAGCAGGTCATCATCAACATCCTGGGCAACGCGGTGAAATTCACGCCCGAGGGCGGGACCGTCACCTTCGTCGTGGAGCCCATGGCGGTCTTTGAGGACAAGGCCACGCTGCGCTTCATCATGAAGGACAGCGGCATCGGCATGGACAGGGATTACCTGCCCAAGCTTTTCGAGCCCTTCACCCAGGAGGACGAGCACAGCGGCAACAAGTACGGCAGCACCGGCCTCGGCATGGCCATCACGAAGAACATCGTGGAGATGATGAACGGCAACATCTCCGTGGAGAGCGAGAAGGGCGTCGGGACGACCTTCACCGTCACTGTCACGCTGCGGACCTCGGACAAGACGGTCCACGGCGACCTGGAGATGCGGCCCCAGGAGCTGCGCGTGCTGATCGTCGACGACGACCCTGTCGCCTGCGAGCACGCCAAGCTGGTGCTGGAGGAGGTCGGCATCGCGTCGGACGCCTGCTACGGCGGCGACGAGGCCATGGAGCTGATGGCGCTGGCCCACGCCCGGATGGAGCCCTACGACCTCGTGCTGGTGGACCTCAAGATGCCGGAACAGGACGGCGTGGAGGTCTCGCGGCGGATCCGGGAGAAGTATGACGACGAGTCCACCATCATCATCCTGACGGCGTATAGCTGGGACGACGTGCTGGAGGACGCGCTGGCCGCGGGCGTGGACAGCTTCATCGCCAAGCCCCTGTTCGCGTCCAATGTGCTGGACGAATTCAGGCAGGCCATCCACAGGCGGCTCGAGGCCCATCGTGAGGTCCACAAGGCGGAGCTGGCCGGCCGGCGCGTGCTGCTGGCCGAGGACATGGAGATCAACGCCGACATCATGGTGGACGTGCTGAGCATGCGCGACGTGGAGGCCGACCACGCCGAGAACGGGCAGATCGCCGTTGAGATGTTCAGCCAAAGCGCCGTCGGGGAATACAGCGCCATCCTCATGGACGTGCGCATGCCCGTGATGAACGGCCTCGAGGCGACCCGGGCCATCCGCGCCCTCGATAGGCCCGACGCTAAGACGATCCCCATCGTCGCCCTGACGGCAAACGCCTTTGACGAGGATGTGCAGCGCTCCCTCCAGGCCGGGATGAACGCCCACCTGAGCAAGCCGGTGGAATCCGAGCATCTGTTCGAGACGCTGGAGCAGCTGATAAGGGATTGATCTGGGTAAACAAGAGGCCCTCTGGAAACACCGCTGTGTTCCGGAGGGCCTCATCTTTATTATTCGGTGATGACTGTGGACAGGGATGTGTTTGTGTGATATAATATTTGCGTTAAGATTTTCCTGCCGAAATGTTTGTGAGGAGGGGCGCATATGAGCCGAGACGTGACGGGCGACGCATACAACGGGCGCGAGGCGGTGCGATTGCAGGAGGAGCGGGCGGTCTACGCCCGGCTGCAGGCGCTGACGGGCAACTTCATCGTCGTATATCTCGTGGATCCGGCGACGGGGAGCTACCGGGAGTTCAGCGCCACGGACGACTACGTGGAGAGCTTTGCCCAGGCGAAGGCGGGCGAGGACTTCTTCGGCAAGGTCCGCGAGGAGGCCGGCGCCTTCAACCATCCCGACGATTTGGAGCGCTTCCTGTCGGCCTGCACCAGGGAGAACGTGCTCTCCGAGATCGAAAAAAGCGGCATCTTCACGCTGGAATACCGCGTCCTGATGGAGGGCAAGCCCCTCTACGTCCAGATGAAGGCCGCCATGGTGGAGGAGAAGGAGGGACTTCGCCTGGTGGTGGGCCTCAACGACGTGGACGCCCAGGTCCGCCAGCGGGAGGCCGGGCGGGAAGCGGAGCGCGAAAAGGAGATCTACAACCAGATCACCGCAAGCCTCGCCGAGCAGTACGACACGCTGTACTATATCGACATCGCCACCAGCACCTATGCCGAGATCTCCTCCACGGACGAGTACAAGAAGCTGAACGTCCCGGCCACGGGCAACGACTTCTTCTCCGAGAGCCGCCGGAGCATCCGCAAGTACGTCCACCCGGAGGACCAGGAGCGGGCGCTGAGCATCCACTACCGGGACGCGATGCTGAACAACCTGAAGCGCGGCGGCTCCTTCTCGATGGCGTGGCGGCTGGTGGTGGACGGCCAGGTCAGGCACATCCGGCACACGGAGATCATGGCCAAGGACAAGGCGCACATCGTCGTCTGCATCAAGAACATCGACGCCGAGATCCAGGCGGAGCTCGCGCTCAAGGAGACCCAGAAGCAGAGCGTCACCTATACGCGCATCGCGGAGCGGCTGGCCTCCCACTTCGACCTCATCTACTATATCGACTGCGAGAACTCGAATTACGCCGAGTTCTCCACCAAGAAGAAGTCCGGCGAGCTTCGGGTGCAGGCCGAGGGGGACGACTTCTTCGCCACCTCCCGAAGGAACGTGGACCGGCTGATCTACCCCGAGGACCGGGACCGGCTTCGGCTGTTCCTGGACCGGGACCACCTGATCTCCCAGCTCGAGACCCGGCGGCAATTGACCGAGGACTACCGCATGTCCGTGGACGGCGGGCAGATACAGTACACGCGCATGTCGGTGACGTATTCCTCCGACCAGAGCCACTTCATCATCTGCATCGAGAACCGGGACAAGGATGTGCACCGGGAGCAGGAGCACCTGGCGGCGCTGTCGATGGCCAACGAGATGGCCCGTCGGGACGAGCTTACCCACACCAAGAACAAGACCGCCTACCGCGAGATGGAGAAGGAGCTCCAGAAGCGGATGGAGACGGGGCGCGAGCCCTTCGGCATCGTGGTCTGCGACATCAACGGCCTCAAGGTCATCAACGACACGGAGGGCCACAAGGCGGGCGACGACTATATCCGCGCCTCCTGCGCGCTCATCTGCCGCATCTTCCACCACAGCCCGGTGTTCCGCGTCGGGGGCGACGAATTCGTCGTCATCCTCCGGGGGCAGGACTACGAGAACCGGGAGAGCCTGATGGCCACCCTGAGGCGCAAGGTGGAGGAGCACGTGCGCATCGGCGAGGGCGCGGTGGTGGCCTCCGGCCTGGCCGAGTACCGGCCGGACGAGGACCATGTCGTCGGCGATGTGTTCGACCGCGCCGACGAGCTGATGTACGCGGACAAGGCGCGATTGAAGGAGATGAAGCTCCTGCTGGAAAGCCACTCCCTCAAGGAGATGGCCAATTTCCGCATGATCACCGAGGACCGCCGGGCGATGGTGGACGCGCTGTACCGGGCGTTCGAGATCGTCTCCGAGGGCACCTACGTCTACCTCTGCGACATGAAGTACGACTTCTCCCGCTGGTCCAAGGGCGCGGTGGACGCCTACGGCCTGCCGTCGGAGTACATGTACGGGGCCGGGGACATCTGGGAGAACCAGATCCACCCCGAGGACCGGCCGGCCTACCGCAAGGGCATCGACGCGATCTTCGCCGGGAACACCGCGGGCCACGACATGCAGTACCGGGCCAAGCGGGTGACGGGGGAGTACGACGTGTGCACCTGCCGGGGCATCGTGCTGCGGGACACCTCCGGCGAGCCGGACTACTTCGTGGGCACCATCCGCAACCACGGTTTGCAGGGGCACATCGACGCGCTGACCGGGCTGCGCAATCAGTACGGCTTCTTCGAGGACCTGGACGGCTTCATCAAGCGCAACACCGAGATCAACGTCATCCTGTTCGGCATCAGCCGCTTTTCGGAGATCAACGAGATGTACGGCTACCATTTCGGCAACCGTGTCCTGCAGCTCTACGCCCGTAGCGTCTACGAGGAGACGGGCAACGCGGGGCACAGCTACCGCATCGACGGCACCAAGTTCGCGGTCATCAGCAACACCCTCAGCATCGACGAGCTTCGTGACCATTACGACCGCTTCCGCGCCTTCCTCCACGAGCGCTTCCAGGTGGACGGCAAGAAGGTGCTGCTGGACCTGCACTGCGGCGCGCTCAAGGTGGACAACTTCGCGGTGGACTCCCAGACCGTCTACGCCTGCCTCAACTACGCCGACGAGGAATCCAAGATACGCCAGCAGGGCGATTTGGTGGAGTTCCGCAACGACTTGAACGACCGAAACCACCAGCGCCTCGAGCTGCTGCACGCCATCCGCGCCTCCATCATGCGCAACTACGAGGGCTTCTACCTGCTCTACCAGCCGGTGGTGGACGCGCAGACCGAGAAGCTGATCGGCGCGGAGGCGCTGCTGCGGTGGCGAAGCGACCAGTACGGCACGGTGCCCCCGGACGAGTTTATCCCCGTGCTGGAATCCGACCCGCTGTTCCCGGAGCTGGGGGAGTGGATATTGAGAGAAGCCATCCTCGCGGCCAAGCAGATGCTTCGGCAGGACCCCGACTTCGTCATGAACGTCAACCTGTCCTACACCCAGCTCGAAAAGCCGGACTTCGTGGACATGGTGTTCCGCATCCTATCTGACCTGGAATACCCGCCGGAGCGCCTGTGCCTCGAGGTGACGGAGCGCTGCCGCCTGCTGGACCTGGAGCTTCTCAAGAACGTGGTCGTCAACCTCAAGGCCCGGGGCATCCCGGTGGCGCTGGACGACTTCGGCACCGGCTTCTCGTCCATCGGCATCCTCAAGGAGATCCCCGTCAGCATCATCAAGATCGACCGCAGCTTCGTTCGGATGATCGAGGAGAACGAGATCGACCGGCAGCTCGTGCGCAACATCGCCGACCTCGCCTCCATATTCAGCGCGAAGGTCTGCGTCGAGGGCATCGAGACGGCGGGGATGCGGGACATCCTGATGCGCTACCACGTGGAGAGCTTCCAGGGCTACTACTACGCCAAGCCGCTTTTGATCGACCAGTTCATGGCCTGGGAGCGCAACCAGCGTGATGGGCGACATTAATATAAATGATATCAAGTTACATAATCCAGTTACAGGTATAGACAAAGCCGTCATTATATGGTATGATTTGGGAAATGGCGCACACCGCATGAGAAGGAGGCTGGATCACGTGTACAGAAGAAGGACGTTTGCGGCGCTGCTGCTCCTGGCGGTCTTGGCTTCCCTGATCTCCGCCGCCCCGGTCAACGCTCAGGCCGAGGGCCGGGGGACCGTCGTCCGCGTGGGCTGGTTCGAGTCGCCGTTCAATTCCACGGACGACAACGGGCGGCGCTCCGGCTACGCCTACGAATACCAGCGCAAGATCGCGGCCTACACCGGCTGGGATTACGCCTACGTCAGCGGGAGCTGGCCGGACCTGATGCGGATGCTGGAGGACGGCGAGATCGACCTGATGAGCGACGTGTCCTACACCGAGGCGCGGGCGGAAAACATGCTTTTCTCCGACTATTCGATGGGCACCGAGGAATACTGCGTGTTCGTCACTCCGGACGCGGAGGATGTCACGCCCGAGGACTACGCTACGCTGAACGGCAAGCGGGTCGGCGTGAACCAGGGCAGCGTCCAGCTTGAAATGTTCGAGCGGTGGGCCGAGGCCCACGGCGTCCAGGCGGAGGTCGTGCCGCTGACCAGCACCGAGGTCGACTCGGTGGACATGCTCGAATCCGGCAAGCTGGACGCCTACGTGACGCTGAACGCCTACGGCGATCCGGCGCGGCTGCGGCCCGTGTGCAAGATCGGCTCGTCCGACTTCTTCTTTGCCGTGAACAGGGACCGCCCCGACCTGCTGGAGGCGCTGAACGCCGCCATGAGCCGGATCCAGGACGAAAACCCCTACTACAACCAGCGGATGTTCGAGCGGCACATGCAGAGCTACGGCGCCAACGCCTACCTGACGGCGGCGGAGCGCGACTGGCTGGCTGAGCACGGCAGCCTCCGGGTGGGCTATCAGGACAACTACCTGGCCTTTTGCGCGAAGGACCCGGAGACCGGCAAACTGACCGGCATGCTCAAGGACTACCTTTCCTACGCCGCGGACTGCATGTCCAACGCGCACATCGACTTCGAGCCGGTGGCCTATCCCACCGCGGCGTCGGCCCTCGAGGCGATGGCCCGGGGCGAGGTGGACTGCGTGTTCCCCGCCAACCTGTCCAGCTACGATGGCGAGAACATGGACATCGTCATGACCCCGCCCCTGATCCGCACGGACATGTACGCCGTGGTGCGCAAGGCGGACGAGAGCATCTTCGGCAGCAAGGAGCACGTCATCGTCGCGGTCAACGAGGGCAACCCGAACTATACCGCGTTCCTCCAGGACAACTATCCCGGCTGGCGGGCGGTGTACTACGCCACCACGCCGGACTGCCTGCGGGCGGTGTCCGAGGGCGTGGCCGACTGCGTGCTCATCAGCAGCTACCGCTACAACAACATATCCCGGCTCTGCGATAGATATAATCTGGTGGCCTTCGCCACCGGCGTGGGGCTGGACTATGCCTTCGCGGTGAACGACGGGCAGTCCGCGCTGTACGGCATCCTGGCGAAGGTCATCGGCATGGTGCCGAACCACGCGGTCAACGCGGCCATCTCCCGCTACATCGCCGAGGACGCCCGGCGCACCTTCTTCGACTTCATCCGGGACAACCTGGCCGTGGCTATCGCGGTGGTGGCCGCGGTGATGCTGCTGATCGTGCTGCTGATGCTGCGCAGCGTCCGGGCCGAGCGCCGGGCGAAGCAGCTGATCGCCGCCACGGAGATCGACGGGCTGACCGGCCTTTACAACCGCGATTACTTTTTCCAGTACGCGAACCGCATGTACCGGGACCGCCCGGACCAGCCGAAGGACGCCTTCGTCGTGAACATCGAGCAGTTCCACGCCGTCAACGCGCTGAACGGGCGCGAGTTCGGCGACCAGATATTGCGCATCCTCGGAAACGAGGTGCTGGCCGTGGCCCACGAGAACGGCGGCATCGGCGGGCGCTTCGGCGCGGACCGCTTCGACATCTACTGCCGCCGGGTAGACGATTACCAGAAGGTGTTCGACCGGCTGCAAAACAAGCTCACCGGCCTGGCCCCGAACGCCAGCATACGCATCCGCATGGGCGTGATGCCGTGGCAGGCGAAGCTGGAGCCGGTGCAGCAGTTCGACATGGCGCGGACGGCGTGCAGCATGGCCCGGGGCCACTACAAGAAGCACCTGATCGTGTTCGACGAGGGGGTGCGCGAGCGGGAGCTGATGGACCAGCGCCTGCTCAACGACCTGCGCCGCGCGCTGGACAACTATGAATTCGAGGTCTATTACCAGCCCAAGTACGACATCCAGGCCGACACGCCACGGCTGGTCAGCGCGGAGGCGCTCATCCGCTGGCAGCACCCGGAGCTGGGCATGATCGCCCCGGACACCTTCATCCCGCTGTTCGAGCGCAACGGCAAGATCGGCGAGGTGGACAAGTACGTCTGGGCGCAGGCGGCGCGGCAGATCGCCCGCTGGCGGGCGCAGTTCGGCGTCACCATCCCGGTGTCCGTCAACCTGTCCCGGGTGGACGTGTTCGACCCGACGCTGATGGAGACCCTGGACGACATACTCAAGGAAAACGGCCTGGACCACGCCGCGTTCAGGCTGGAGGTCACCGAGACCGCCTACACCGAGAACTCGGACCAGGTCATCCGGGTCGTGGAAGGCCTGCGCGGTAAGGGCTTCACGGTGGAGATGGACGACTTCGGCACGGGCTACTCGTCGCTGAACATGCTGTCCGCCATGCCGGTGGACGTGCTGAAGATGGACAAGACCTTCGTCCAGAACATCGAGAACGACCCCAAGGACATCCAGCTCGTGGCGCTGATCCTAGGCATCGCGAACAACCTGAACATCCCGGTCATCGCCGAGGGCGTGGAGACGGAGGCCCAGATACGCCTGCTCAAGGAGCTTGGCTGTACGCTGGTGCAGGGCTATTACTTCTCAAAGCCCCTCCATCCCACGGAGTTCGAGGCCGACATCCTGTCGAAGGCGTTGAACGATACATGGACCGGCGACGGCACGAAACGATAGAAGCGATGAGGTGAGACCGCGATGCGCTCGTTAAAGACAAGATTTACCCTGATGACCATCTGCGTGCTGGTGCTGGCCCTGACGGCCATCTCCGCGCTCAGCGTGTTCTTCATAAGAAACACCGAGAGCCACAAGTCGGACCAGCTCCTGCTGCTGCTGTGCGAGACGGGGGAGCGCAACCTCGACTACTACTTCAACAGCGTGCAGAAGTCGGTGGGCCGCGTCGCCTCCTTCGTGCAGGCGGACCTGGACGGGCTGGAGGACGACAAGCTCCAGGCCCACATGGAGCGGGTCGGCAGGTACTTCGAGGAGATGGCCTACAAGACCAACGGCGTGCTGACGTACTACTACCGCGTCGACCCGGAGGTGTCCCAAAACGTCAAGGGCTTCTGGTATACCGACCTGGACGGGGACGGCTTCGTGGAGCACGAGGTGACCGACATCACCCTCTACGACACCGAGGACACCTCGAAGCTGGTGTGGTTCACCGTGCCCAAGCACCAGGGCGAGGCCATCTGGCTGCCGCCCTACGTCACCGACAACCTGGACATCCGCGTCATCTCCTACAACGTCCCCATCTATTGGCGGGGCACGTTCGTGGGCGTCGTGGGCATCGAGATCGACTACACCACCATGGCCGAGCAGGTGGACAGCATCCGCCTGTACAGCAACGGCTACGCATTTTTGAACGACAGCGAGGGGCACCTGTTCTATCACCCGCGCCTCGACGTGACCCAGCTTGGCCCGGAGACCTACTCCGAGATCCCCGTCGGCGTCATCGGCGAAAAGACCTTCATACGCTACACCTACGACGGCGAGGAGAAGCAGGCCGCGTGGCTGCCGCTGTCCAACGGGATGCGGCTGAACGTGACGGTGCCGGTGTCCGAGACCGAGGGCGACTGGCAGAAGCTGGTCGGGCGCATCGTGGTCGTGGCGGCGGCGGTGCTGGTGCTGTCCTGCCTGTTCACGCTGTTCTACACCCGGCGCGTCACCCGGCCCCTCGAGCAGCTCACCGAGGCCGCGGAGCAGGCCGACCGGGGCAATTACGACTACACGCTGGACTACGAGGAGGACGACGAGGTGGGCCGGCTCACCAAGACCTTCAAGCGATTGTCCGGCCACGTAAAGGACCACATCAGCGACCTGAACCGGCAGGCGTATGTCGACGCGCTGACCCACGTCAAGAACAAGGGCGCTTTCTCGGCGGCCATCGAGGAGATGCAGAGCCAGTTGGAGAGCCGCCGCGGGAAGATGGCGTTCGCCATCGGCGTGTTCGACTGCGACGACCTCAAGCTGATCAACGACCAGTACGGCCACGACAAGGGCGACGAGTACCTCAAGGCGGCCAGCCGCGTGATCTGCCGTGTGTTCCAGCACAGCCCCGTGTTCAGGATCGGCGGCGACGAGTTCTCCGTCATCCTGCGCAACGAGGATTACCAGAACCGGCAGGCCCTCGTTCGGCAGCTTGAGAAGATGAAGGCCGAGATCATCGCCGCCACCGAGAACAAGTGGGAGCAGGTGCACATGTCCATGGGCATCGCGGTGTACGACCCGCACGACGACCACACCGTCAACGACGTGGCCCGCCGCGCCGACGAGATCATGTACGAGAACAAGCGCAGCCGGAAAAAGGGAAGGTAGCGGGGGATAGACCTTCCTCTGACTCCCCCAGTCAGCTTCGCTGACAGCCCCCTCGGAGAGGGGGCCATGGCGCAAGCTGGAACGCAGCCGGGTGAGTGCCTCCCTCTTTGAGGGAGGTG
>JAFUWR010000009.1 GCA_017471125.1 Clostridia bacterium
CCAGCGTGAACCCCAGGCCCCGGCAGACGCCCGCGATCAGGCTGTCCGCGATGAGCCGCCGCCGGTCGGGGCGCTCCACGCGCTCCAGGGCCTCGATCAGCGCCGCGAACCGCGCCTCGTCCCGCTCCGTCATGATATGCACCTCCAAGAAGGAGGTTTGACGGAACGCGCCCGCGTTATGCAACAGTAGGGGCGGCGTTGCGCCGCCCGCCGCGTACCCATCCCTTGCGATCGTACCGGCGGGCGTCGAAACGGCGCCCCTACAATGTGTGTCGATGTCAGATCAGGTCGGTCTTGTCCTTCAGCACCGCGTTGCCGGCTTCCAGCAGGGAGCCGAAGTCGGCCTTGAACGCCTGGGCCGCGGCCTTGAGGGCGTCGTACTGCTGGGTCAGCGCCTCGAGCCTGCCCTGGGCGCCGCCGGTGATCTTGTCGGCCTCGGCCTGGGCCTTGCTGAGGGTGTCGTCGGCGGTCTGCTGGGCCTCGGTCTTGATGCGGTCGGCCTCGGCCTCGGCGTCGGACAGGGTCTGGTCCGCGATGCGCTGCGCGCCGATCATGGCCTCGCGCATGGACTTCTGCAGGTTGTCGAAGTAGCCCTTCTCGTTGTAGTCGGGGGTCTTCTTCTCGGCCTCGATGGCGGCCTGCCGGGCGGTCTCCACGTCCGCCTCCAGCGCCGTCACCTGCTTGCCCAGCTCCAGGTTCTCCCGCACCAGCGCGGCCAGCTGCTCCGCGATCTCATCGAGGAAGTCGTCGACCTCTTCGACATTGTAGCCGCCCTTGGCCTGGGTGGCGAATTCCTTCTCCTGGATGTCCCTAACGCTGATTGCCATGTGGAATTACTCCTTTCATCGTCGCTGTCGTAATGGGTCTATGGTTCGACAATGCGGCCCCTGATTCCTGCCGCGCAACGTTATTTTACACTATTTACCGTATCGGAACAGGCTCATCACCAGCCGTCCCCGGCGGGACTGGCCCTGTATGGCCGCGACCTTCAGGCGGCCGTGGCCCCGGGCGGAGATGAGGCTGCCCTCGCCGACCTGGGCGTCGGTGTGGGTGTTCGGCACGTGGTCGAGCTTCACCAGCCCCGCGGCGATCAGCTTCTGCGCCTGGGCGCGGGACAGGTCGTAGCCCGCCGCCAGCACGGCGTCCAGCCGCGGCTGCTGCACGGTGACGCGCACCTCCCGGCCCTCGGGCGGGGCGATGTCGGGCACCTCGTCCGCGACGGTCACCTTCACCGCCGCACGGCCCGCGCTCTCCAGGGACGCGGCGATGTAGGACGCCATCTCCCGGGTGGCGAACAGCACCGCGCAGGGCGCGCCCTGCCACGTGGCCAGGGCGATGTCGCCGGTGGCCTCCCGGTCGATGCCCAGGCCCAGCACCGCGCCCAGCAGGTCCCGGTGGGCGGGGTGGGCGAACTTCGGGTTCCAGGCGATGCGGAGCGCCTGCATCGGCCATTCACTGTCCCCGGGCGGGTCCGTATCGTAGAACGCGGCCATGACGCGCTCGGCGTCGGGATAGCCGCCGTAGAGCCGGTACTGCGCCCGCTGCCGCCCCGCGGCCTGCCGGACGGCGTCTGTGAGCGCCGGGTCGATGAACCGGGTGAACTGGGTCACGCCCGTCCGAGCCGCCCGCGCCGCCAGCTCCTCCAGGCGCTTGAGCTCGAGATCGTTCTCCATCAGAACACCCGGAGCGCCAGCAGCCGGTACAGCACCCACCACAGCCGCTGCAGGATCTGTATGCCCAGTATGGCGAACAGGCAGGTGAAGTCGATGGGGGCGTTGAAGTAGCGCGACATCTTCATGGACAGCTTCTGGAACGGCGACACGAAGGGCTGTATGAACTGCCTGAGCAGGTAGAAGGCCCTGAACCTGGGCTGGAACCAGCTCAGCACGCAGTAGATCACGATGGCCCACTCGATGATCGAGAGGAACATCGACACCGCGCGAAACACGGTGTAGAGACTGAGCACTTGTATCCCCCCTTTTGGTCGTCAGCGGAAGCCCCGCTCCACGTCGTAGGCGTCGTTGACCTCCACGGACATGGGCGCGACGAGGTAGGTCTTGTCGGAGGCCTTGCGGATGGAGGCGTGGAGGGCGAACACCGCGCCGGACAGGGTGTCCACGGCCCGCTGGAACAGCCGGCCGTCCAGCTCGTCCATGGTCAGCACCACGGTGTTGTTGGCGATGAGCTGGTCGATGACCTCGCAGCAGTCCTCCAGGGAGTGCAGCGAGTACATCACCGTGCGGGAGCGCTGGCTGACCCGCATCCGGGGCTGCTGCTGGGTCCGGGCCTGGGGCAGGCTGCTGCTCTGGCGGCGCTCCTGGGTCTCCGAGAATCGGCTGGAGGTCCGAGCCGTCTGGCGCGGGGCGTAGTCGTCCCCGCCGTCGTCGAACCGGGACGCCGTGCGGCGCGGCTCGGCGTAGTCGTCGTACCCGGCCGGGTCGCGGTCGTCATAGGTCGAACGGCTGCGGGCGGTCCGGTCGTCGAAGCGGCTGGCGCGGGGCTCCGGCAGGCTGCGGCGCTGGGACTGGCGGGCGCTGGAGGTCGAACGGCTGGCCGACGCCTGCCGCTGGGACCGCGCCGGGGTGTAGGCCGCCTGGCGGCCATAGTTGCCGTTCTGATACTCCTCGCCGTAGGTGTCCCGGGAATCCCCGTCGTCCACCAGGCCGATAAAGTTCAACAGTCGATTGAAAGCGCCCGATTTGTTCCGCGCCATTGGATCTCCCTCCCGAAGCTGCTATGCAAAGTCACTGTATGGCCACCGTCGGGGGCCTTATTTATAGTTCCGCGCGCCGAACAGCGCCCGGCCCAGGCGCACCATCGTCGCGCCCTCCTGGGCCGCCACCAGGCAGTCGTCGGACATGCCCATGGACAGCGTGTCCATGCGGACGTTGGGGATGTCCATGTCCCGAAGCCGGTCGAACCAGGCCCGCATCCGCCGGAAGTAGCCCCGCACGTCCTCGGGGTCGTCGGCGATGGGCATGATGGCCATGAGGCCCTCGACCCTCAGCCCCTGCATCCCCGAGAGCCGCTTTATGAAGGGCAGGAGCTGCTCCTCGTCGATGCCGGCCTTCTGGGGCTCCCTCGCGATGTTCACCTGCACCAGCACCGGCATGACCCGGCCCGCGGCCACGGCGCGGCGGTCGATCTCGTCGGCCAGGGCGTCGCGGTCCACCGACTGTATCATGTCCACCTTGTCGATGATGTATTTCACCTTGTTGGTCTGCAACTGCCCGATCAGGTGGAGCTTGTAGCGGGGGTCGAGCCGGTCGAGCTTCCCAAGGAGCTCCTGCACACGGTTCTCGCCCAGCACGCGGATGCCGCCGTCCCAGGCCAGGTTGATGGTCTCCGGGTCGACGGTCTTGCTGACGCCGCAGATCTCCGCCCCGCCCCATTTGGAGGAGGCGTCCGCGACGCGCTCCCGCCATTCGGCTATGTTTTGAAGTATCGTTTCACGATCCACGTTTCGTTACCTCTTCATCAATGGGGAATTGGGAATGGGGAATGGGGAATGAAATGCTGTGGGAAGGTAACTTGATTCCCCATTCCCAATTCCCCATTCCACATTATTTGATAAGTACCTGTTGTCCCAGCTCCAGCGACCCCTCCAGCACGGGCTGGATCATAGCGATGCGGCCGGAGGTGGAGAGCACCTCGACGGGCACGAAGGTGCCGCCGGGCACGTCGTAGACCCAGACGCCCATCTGCCCGTTGTCGTTGTACAGGGCCTCGGTGCGCACGGACAGGCCGGTCAGCGTGATGCTGAACTGGGCGCGGCCGGTGCGGCGGTAGATCAGCGGGCCGACGGGGTCGTTGACCTGGAACACGGCCAGGGTGACGCCGCTGTCCTTCTGGACGCTGGTGACGGCGGCGGAGAAGGACAGGTCCTCGAAGCCCTCGAGCATCATGTAGTAGTTGTCCTGGCCCACCATGGGGGTCCAGTTGTTGCCCTCGATCAGCGTCGCCACGTACCACTTGTCCTGGTCCACGATGCGGCAGATGCCGTGCTGCCGGGTGTCCTGGGTGGTGGCGAGGGCTTGACCGGCCAGCACGCCGCGCACCTCCTGGATGGTCAGCGTGTCCAGCGTGGCGGGGGTCAGGTCGTTCTCGTAGCCGTCCAGGTAGAAGGACACCACGCCGTCCCGGTCCGCGTTGGACACCTTGCGCCAGGACTGGATGCTGGTCATCCGGGCGTTCTCTTCCTCATATAATTTGGTCAGCTTGTTGTCGCCGCGCTTGTTCTGCCGAAGGTACTCCTGCCGCTTCACCATGGCGGTCTCCAATTGCCGGGTGACGGTGGAGAGGTTTCCCGCGGTCTGGTGGGTCACCAGGTTCTTGAACTCCATCGCCATCGCGTCCACCACCTGGTCCAGGCGGTTCAGGTCCGCGTCCACGATGTTGTTCAAAAGCTGCTTGTGGTACGCCTGGATGTTCGACCGGGTGGTCTCCAGGTTGGTCAGCAGGCTCTCGGAGTAGCCCGTGGTGTACAGGTTCGCCACCACGTCCCCGGACCGCACCAGCGTGTCCTCCGGGGCGATGTACTCCACCCGGGCGGTGGAGTCCGATTCGATCACGTGCTCGTCGCGGATGATGACGCAGTCCACCATCTGCACCTGCGAGGCGTTGGCCATCATGATCTGCGTCACCTTCGGCCCCCCGAACAGCAGCGGCCTCAACAGCAGGAACGCGGCCACCAGCAGGATCGCCAGGAAGATGAAAAACCTGCCGGTCACTCTTCTCCTCTTGCGCATAGCTCACGCTCCGTTCGTCCAGAATACCCGGGGACGCCCCCGCCGCGGGATCGACATGACATGCCTATGGTATGAACATGGTATTCTATATTATACGCCACATTTTGCTTCGTTGCAATCCGCTTATGTTGACTTTTTCGTGCCATTGAGATTATAATGTCAATACTGTTCGCCCATTTTATTTCAGGAGGAAATGCAAACATGGCACCAGACCCGGTATTCATGACCATCGGCAATCTAACCATCCGCTGGTACGGCCTGTTGATCGCCGTGGGCATCGGCCTGGCAATCGGGCTGGCGATGGCGCGGGAGCGGCGGTACGGCCTGCCCCGGGACACGGTGGTGGACCTGGCGCTGTGCGGGGTGCCGTCGGCCATCGTGGGGGCGCGGCTCTACTACGTGCTGTTCTCCTGGAGGACCTACGCGGACGACCCCATCCGCGCCCTGTACGTCTGGGAGGGCGGCCTGGCCATCTACGGCGGCATACTGGGCGGGCTCATAGCGGGGCTGATCTACGCGAAGGTGAAGAGGCTCAACTTCCTGACCCTCTGCGACCTGGTCGCGCCGTGCTTCGCGCTGGGGCAGGCCATCGGCCGGTGGGGGAACTTCTTCAACCAGGAGGCCTACGGCGTGGCGGTGACCGCCGGGTGGATGAAGCGCTTCCCGCTGGCGGTGTTCATCGAGGCGGACGGCCAGTGGCACTGCGCCACCTTCTTCTACGAATCGGCCTGGTGTTTCTTGGTGATGCTGTTTTTGCTGTGGGCGGAGCGGCGCGGCTGGTTCAAGCGTCCGGGCGACGGCTTCTTCACCTACGTGCTGCTCTACGCCTTCGAGCGGATGCTGGTGGAGGGCCTGCGCACGGACAGCCTGTATTTAGGCCCCGTCCGCGTGTCCCAGGCGCTGAGCGCCTGCGCGTTCGTCACCTGCGCGGTCATATTATCGGTAAGAAGGCATGAAAAGCCCGCGGCGCGCTGACGCGCCGCGGGTCGATCATTTTAGTCCTCCAGGTTGAACGCCTTCTCGATGGCCTTGACCTCGTCGTCGGTGATGTAGACCACCTCGCCGATGTCCTTGGCGGCGATCATGGCGGCGGCGGAGTATTCCAGCACCTCGAGCCGGTCGTAGGCGTTGAGCAGGGAAGCGCCGGTGACGATGACGCACTGGTTGTTGACGATGACCACGGGATGCTTCTTGTCGAAGATCCTCGCGGTGCCCTCGATGTCCAGGCGGCTGGCGGCGTAGGGCACGCGCACCACGTCTCTAAGGCTGATGTAGCTCTCGGGGATGAGGCGGGAATCGAAGTCCGCGTCGGTGACGGCGAAGGACATGATGGCCGGGGGATGGGCGATGATGACGGCGTTCACGTCCTCGTGGGTCTTGAAGATCTCCTCAAGGAGCCGCGCCGCGCGGCTGGGGCGCTTGCCCATCTCGCGCATGCCGTGCTTGATGTGGACGATGTCCTCGGGCTCCAGGTACTTCCGGTCCTTGTTGTAGGGCGTGGTCAGGAAGCTGCCGTCGGAGAGGCGCATGGCGAAGGTGCCCTGGGTGGAGGTGAACAGCCGCTGGTCGTAGGAGCGGTGGATCAGCTCGCACAGGTCGCGCCGGCCCGCGCACTCCTCGGAGGAGATGCTGCCGGGGATGTACTCGTCCAGGTTCGGGGAGGTGATGGAGCGGTCGATGTCGATCTGCTCCTCGGTCAGCGTCCGGGCCTTGCCCAGCTTGGCGGCGTCGATCTCGAGCCGGCCGCAGAAGTCCAGCGTCTCAAAGGCCATGAACGCCGAGAACAGGTCCTTGTGGCCGATGACCACGCCGTGGTTCTCCATCATGACCGTGTTGAAGCCCTTCTCGAACTCGTCGGCGATGTACTCGCCCAGCTTGGCCGAGCCCGGCACCTCGTACTTGGCGTAGGTCACCCTGCCGCAGACCTCCGAGGCGTTGGGGATCAGCGCCGTGTTCGGCAGCTTGCGGGCCAGCGAGAAGGCCACCAGCGTCGGGGGATGGGCGTGCAGGATCGCCTTCAGGTCCGGGCGGCGGCGGTAGATCTCCTTGTGGAAGGGCAGCTCCACCGAGGGGCGGTGGGGGCCGATCACCGTGCCGTCGGGCTTCACCTGGCACATGTCGGCACGGCGCAGGTTGCCCTTGTCGATGCCCGAGGGCGTGATCCAGATGTCGCCGTTCTCGTCCCGGATGGACAGGTTGCCGCCCGACATGGTGGTCATGCCGTATTGGTAGATGCGGGAGATGATCAGCACCAGTTGGTCGGCGGGGTGCATCAGTTCAAAGCGCATGTAGTGAGTACCTCCTTTGGGTCGGTCAGGGGTTATTAATACGAATGTATCGGCAGGCTCTCGTCGTCCGTGCCCTTCTGTATGGACCGGATCTGGACGTAGTACTGGACATCGTCGCTGACCTTGACCAGCACCCGGTCGCCGACGCGGCGGCCCATGACGGCGCGGCCCAGCGGCGACTCCTTGGAGATGATGCCGTGCAGGGCGTCCTCCCGGAGGGTGGTCATGAGGGTGATGGTCTCGGTGTCGCCCTCGTCCTCGTAGTAGACCTCGACCCGGTCGAACAGGCCGACCACGCCCTCGCGGGTGTCGGACTTGACGACCTTGGCCGTGGCGATCATGCGCCGCAGGTAGCGCAGCCGGCTGTCGCACCGGCGCAGCTCCTGCTTGGCGGCCTTGTATTCGTAGTTCTCGCTGCGGTCGCCGAAGGCCGCGGCGGTGGCCACATCCTCCACGCACTTGGGCCGGACCACGCGCATGCGGTAGTCGATCTCCTCCTGCATCTTGCGGATGTCCACTTCGGTCAGTTCATTATACATGGTTTCACCTTTAGGGAGTAGGCAGTAGGGAGTAGGGAGTAGTGGTCACGGCGGAGCGTTGCCTGTTCCCTGTTCCCTGTTGCCTGTTCCCTTCTCCTATCGGATGAAATGCGTCCAGGCGTGCGCCTCCGTCTCGGGCAGGCCGTATTTCTCCTTGCCCAGCGCGATGGACTTGATGAGGAAGCTCATGTTCCGGGCCAGCACGCGCACGGTCTGCAGGCCCTCGGCGTCCTGGGCGGCCTCGCCGGGGGCGCGGCCGTGGACGGAGTTCCAGTACTGGCTGGCGGCCACGGGCATGTTCGCGATGGTGAAGTACTTGTTGATCTGGTCGAAGGTGGCGGAGGCCCCGCCCCGGCGACAGACCGCCACCGTCGCGCCCACCTTCATGGTCTTGTCAAAGGGGGTGGAGTAGAACAGCCGGTCCATGAACGACACCAGCGTGCCGTTGGCGGAGGCGTAGTACACCGGGCCCGCGGCCACGATGCCGTCGGCGGCCTCGAACTTGGGCGCGACCTCGTTGACCGCGTCATCGAACACGCACTTGCCCTTCTCGGCGCACTTGCCGCAGGCGATGCAGCCGCGGATGGCCTTGTTGCCGATGTGGACGCGCTCGGTCTCGATGCCCTGCTCGGCAAAGACCTTCTCCATCTCCGTCAGGGCCAGGGCGGTGTTGCCGTTGGCCTTGGGGCTTCCGTTGATGAGCAATACCTTCATGTCTTGTCCTCCTTGATGATGGCGATGCCCGCGCTGGCGCCGATGCGGGTCGCGCCCGCGGCGATCATGGCCTCGGCCTCGGCTCGGGTGTGGATGCCGCCCGCCGCCTTGACGCCCATGTCCGGGCCGACGGTGTCGCGCATGAGTTGGACATCGTGGACGGTGGCCCCGGCCTTCGAGAAGCCCGTGGAGGTCTTGACGAAGTCGGCGCCCGCGGCCTTCGCCGCGAGGCAGGCCCGGACCTTCTCGTCGTCGGTGAGCAGGCAGGTCTCGATGATGACCTTCAAAAGCGCCGGCCCGCAGGCGGACTTCACGCCCGCGATGTCCGACTGGACGTAGGCCCAGTCGCCGTCCTTCGCCGCACCCACGTCGATGACCATGTCGATCTCCTGAGCGCCGTTCTTCACCGCCACCGCCGCCTCCGCGGCCTTGCTCTCCGTGGGGGTCGCGCCCAGCGGGAACCCCACCACGCAGCAGGGCTTCACGTCCGTGCCCCTGAGCGCCTCCGCCGCCAGTGCCACGCGGCTCGGGTTCACGCACACCGAGGCAAAGCCGTAGGCCTTCGCCTCGTCGCACAGCTTCAGGACCTGCGCCCGCGTCGCGTCGGGCTTTAATATCGTATGATCGATGTACTTCGCTAACTGCTTGGCGTCCATAAATTATCTCCTTTGCTCCATGCCCTGCATGGTCCTCCAGATCACTTCCCGGTCGTTCGCCCGCGCCAACCCCTCCAGCGCGGCGGCCATGCGCGCGCGGCGTGCGTCGTCGCGGAGCAGGTCGAGGCTGAGGCGGGCGAGGGCCTGGGGGGTATCGGCGGTGGCCGCGCCGCCCAGGTCGGTGAAGAAGCGTAGGTTGTACCCCTCGCAGCCCGCGACGGTGCTCACCAGCACCATGGGCAGGCCCTTCACGGCGGCCTCGGTGACGGTGATGCCGCCGGGCTTGGTCAGCAGCAGCTCCGCCGAGTCCATCAGCGCGGGGATGAAGTCCACGTAGTCGTAGACGGCGATGCGGTCGTCGCCGCCGTAGGCCGCGCGGAGGCCGTCAGCCAGGGCGCGGTTGGTGCCGCAGACGATGCTGACCGCGCAGTCCTTATCCATCTGCCGGGTCAGGGCGCTGACCAGCTCTGGCACCGGCCCCGCGCCCATGCTGCCGCCCATGACCAGCAGGTGGCGGCGTCCCTCGGGGATGCCCAGGGCGCGCTTGGCCTCGGCCCGGTCCGTCCGGTCGTAGAACGCGCCGCGCACGGGGATGCCGCTGGGCACGATCTTCGCCCGGTCCACGCCCAGCGCCGCCAGCCCGTCCGCCAGGGACGCGGCGGGGATGAAGTGCCAGTCCAGCCCGCCGGCCTGGGTGCCGGGGGTGGCGGTGTAGTCCGTCTCCACCACGCCGGTCCGCACCGGCAGGCTGTACTTGCGGCGGGCGTCGGTCAGCATCAGCGAGGCGAACACGTGGGTGCAGATCACCGCGTCGTAGCCGCCGTCCCGGATGTATCGGCCCAGGTTCTTGCGCCCCAGGCTCAGCATCCGGCGGCTGCCGTGGTGCTCCATGAAGGTCTTGGGGTGCTTCATCGTGTGGCGGTAGCCCGAGTCGAACAGCTTCGGCGCGTGGCGGTACACGAAATTGTGGGACCGCGCGATCGCGTGGGATATGTCCTCCGAGATGAAGGAGAGGCAGTCCTCCACCCGGCACAGGTCGCCGTGGGCCTCAAAGACCTCCTGAAGCGCCCGGGCCGCGGCGTTGTGGCCCCCGCCGTTATTGCTCGATAGGATCAGTACCCGCATCCGCATGCCGCCTTTCCCACGCCTCCGCTGCCGCCAGCATGCGCCGGAAGCGGGGCCGATTGTATCTTTGTATCATCACGAAGGCCAGGTTGCCGACGATCGCGTAAAAGAGGTAGAGGGCGACGCCCCCGATCCCCGGCCACAGCGGCATCAGCCCCAGGCCCGCGACGATCAGCATGTAGTGCGTGAGCTCCGCCACGCAGGTCTCCCGGAGCATGTCCCGGAGCACCGCCGGGGTCGGGCGGCCGGACATCGCCTTTTTCGGCACGATGAACGGGACCAGCTTGCTCACGTCCGGCGCGAGGTCCTTCCACGCCCGTATGCCCACGCGCTCGTAGACCCGCCCGCCGTCCTCCCAGGACCACTCCCGGAAGGGCGGGCGCTCCCAGTCGAGCCCCAGGCGCTTGAACAGCCGCCCCAGCGGGAAGCACAACAGCCCCCATGCGGCCATGTAGACCACGCATCGCGTCAGGCCCGCTCGCACCCGGTCAACACCCCTTCGCCCCTCATTTCATCCCTTCTATTCTACCATTTCCGCGAAAAAAAGGCAAGACGTAGGAAAACCCAATGCGCGGCGCGGAGGAACTTTACAATTCAGGAGTATAATAAGGAGAAAGAATACCGAGCAGAGGATCCTCCATGTTAAAAGTAACACTCTTGGGCACCGGCGGCATGATGCCGCTGAAGGATCGCGCCCTGGCCAGCGCGATGGTGAGCGTGAACGGCCGGCAGGTGCTGATCGACTGCGGCGAGGGCACCCAGGTGCAGCTGCGCGTCAACGGCATGAGCTTCAAGCCCATCGACGGCGTGCTCATCACCCACTTCCACGGCGACCACGTCAGCGGCCTGCCGGGGCTTTTGCTGTCCATGGGCAACGGGGGCCGGGAGGAACCGCTGCTGATCGCGGGACCGACGGGCCTTGGGCATGTGGTGGACGCCCTGCGGGTCATCGCGCCGGAGCTGCCGTTCGAGGTCCAATACCTGGAGCTGGACCCCGAGTCGCCCGCGCCGTTTACCTGCGCGGGGCTCAAGATCGCGCCCTTCCCGCTGAAGCACAGCATGCCCTGCCTGGGCTACCGGCTCCACCTGCCCCGCCCCGGCAAGTTCCAGCCCGAGCGGGCCCGGGAGAACGGCGTGCCGATGAGGCTGTGGAGCGTGCTGCAAAAACAGGCGGCCGCGACGCTGGACGGCGTCACATACACCCGCGACATGGTGCTCACGCCGCCGCGCCCGGGCCTGACCGTGGTCTACGCCACCGACACCCGCCCCGTGCCCGCCATCGCCGAGGCCGCCCGGGACTGCGACCTGCTGGTGCTCGAGGCCATGTACGGCGACCCCGACAAGCTGCCCCGGGCCGTCAAGTCCGGGCACATGCTGATGGAGGAGGCCGCCCACGTCGCCGCCGACGCCGGGGCAAGGCGGCTGTGGCTCACCCATTATAGCCCCGCCATGCCCGAGCCCGAGCTGTGGCTCGACCGCGCGCGGGAGATATTTCCGGAGACGGTGCTGGGCACGGATGGCATGAGCGTCGATTTAGGATACAGGGAATGAACTTGACAGGACATTATGCAATAATTATAATATAATTATGGATATGCTGACATTTGAGTGGGACGAGAACAAGAACGCCATCAACAAGGTGAAGCATCGCGTCTCCTTCGAGGAGGCGGAGACGGTTTTCTACGACGAGAACGCCGTGATGATCCCCGACCCCGAGCACTCGGAATACGAGGAGCGCTTCATCCTGCTGGGCTTCAGCGCCATGGCGCGGCTGCTGTTGGTGTGCCACTGTTACAGGAGCCGGGACAACGTCATCCGCATCATTTCGGCGCGGAAGGCCAACGCCCGGGAAGCCAGACAATATGATGAACTGGAGGTGTGAGCCCATGCGGGACGACTATGATTTTTCCGGCGGCGTCAAGAACCCCTACGCCGCCCAGCTCAAGAAGCAGGTGACCATCAACCTGGATGTGGATACGGTGGATTACTTCAAGGCCCAGGCCGAAAAGACGGGCATCCCCTACCAGAAGCTCATCAACTTCTATCTGGCCGACTGCGTCAGGCAGAAGCGCGAGCTGGTGTGGATGTGATCAATCAGGAGAAATCATCATGAGATCCGTACTGTTGATCACCACCGGCGGGACGATCGCGTCGGTCCGGGGCGCGGAGGGGCTAAAGCCGGGGTACTCGTCCGGGGAGCTGATGCGCTACGTGGGCGGGCTGAACGAATACTATGACATCGACACGCTGGAGCTGCTGAACCTGGACTCGTCCAACATCCAGGCGGACGAGTGGATCAGCATCGCCCGGGCCATCCACGGGGCGCTGCCGAAGTACGACGGCGTGGTCATCACCCACGGCACGGACACCATGGCCTACACGGCGTCGATGGTGTCGTTCATGCTGCAAGGCTTGAAGAAGCCGGTGGTGTTCACCGGCTCCCAGATGCCTATCGACAACCTTCTGACCGACGCCCGCAACAACCTCTACACCGCCTTCGCCGCGGTGGACTGCGGCATCCCCGGCGTGACCATCGCCTTCGACCGGAAGATCATCCCCGGCTGCCGGGCGGTGAAGGTGCGCACGATGGGGTTCGAGGCGTTCGAGAGCGTGAACGCGGGCTACCTGGGCGAGGTGTTCGCCGACGGGCTCCACCCGCTGACGCCCATCCCCAGACACCCGGACAGCTACGTGGAGCTGCGGGACGACATCTGCCGGGACGTGTTCTTGCTCAAGCTGGTGCCGGGCATCAATCCCGACGTGCTGGATATGCTCAGGCGCATGAACTACCGCGGCATCGTCATCGAGGCCTTCGGCGCGGGCGGGATGCAGTTCGTCAGGACCAATCTGTTGAACCATTTGAAGGCCCTCACCGACGCCGGCATCGCCGTGGTGGTGTGCAGCCAGTGCTTGTACGAGGCCAGCGACCTGGGCATCTACGAGGTGGGCGCGAAGCTGCTGTCCTGCGGGGTCATCTCGGCCCGGGACATGACCACCGAGGCCGTGGTCACCAAGCTCATGTGGGCGCTGGGCCAGACCGACGACCCGCGCCGCGTCGCCCAGATCTTCAACACCAACTACTGCGGGGAGATCACCCTCGAGAACTGAATACCGCCGCCACGATGCCCCGTGGCGGCGGTTTTTTATGCCTCCTCCAGCGCCCTGGCGATCTGCCCGGCGGTGGGGGGACAGCCCATGACGCATTTCGCCGCGCCCTTGCAGCAGCGGCCCACGCCGAGGCCGTCGAAGGTCCTTCCTTTATAGCCCTGGCCGATGGCGATATCTATGTCGGTGCGGCCCGTGACGTGCAGCGCCCGCACCAGGTTGGCAAAGCACGCGGAGCAGGCCTGGTCCTGTCGAACGCGCTTCGTGAGCTTCGCCACCTTGCCCGAGGGCTTGATGTAGGCGGCGGCGTCGGAGGGCGCGTTGAGGGCGACGATGTCGCCAGGGTCGTAGGCGGCCTCGCCGCCGCCGTATTCCGCCGCCAGGGAGATGTAGCCCACCTGGTCCAGGGACAGGCCCATCAGGTGGGCGGCGTAGGCGTCGGCGGTCACCGGGTCGGTGCAGAGGAACATGCGGTCCGTCTGCACCGGCGTGCCGCCCTCCTCGAAGTCCAGGTCGCCGCAGATGCTGTCTACCACCACCAGCCCGGGCCTGAGCGCCGCGCCCAGGGCCGCGATGGGCTTGGTCAGCCCCATGGCGTGGAACCGGCGCTTCTCCCGGTCGGGGATGCAGCCCTTCAAATTCTTGAGGGCGCAGGTCATCCGCGTCTGACAGTGGCCCTTCAGCACCGGCAGGTCCACCAGCAGCCCCGCGTCCAGCGCCCGGCGGCAGACGTCGATCTTCCCGACGGGGGTGTCCACGGGCCGCGTCTCGTCCTTCTTCAAGTCGTAGAACGGCACGTCCCACTTGTCGCAGACCGCCTCGAGGCCCGACGCCCGCAGGGCGCTCATGGTCCTGTCGCCCACCCAGCTGCTCTCGATGACGCTGATGTCCCGGACGCCGTGGGCGCGGAAGTACTCGACGCAGCCGGACACGACGCCGGGATGGGTCACGGCCCCGTCCTCGGGCCTGCCGGTGACCACCAGGTTCGGCTTCAAGGCCACGCTGCCGCCGGCGGGCACCCGCGCGATGGCGTTCGCGGCGGTGAGCAGGCGCAGGGTCATGTCGTGGGCGTCCCTGCCGTAGATTTGATAGATCTTCTCCATGTCACACCTCGTTGGCCAGCGTGAAGGCCAGGATCATCGCGCCGCCGACCAATTGCGACGCCGTCACCGGCTCGCCCAGCACCGTCAGCGAGATCGCCACGGCCACCAGCGGGTCGATGTAGCTCAATATGGCCGCCTCCTGTCCCGGCAGGTCCTTCAATGCCGAGAAGTACAGCACGTAGGCCGCGGCGGTGTGGACGAGGCCCACGCACATAAGGCAGGCCCAGCCCACGGCGGTCATGCGCTCCAGATGCAGCCCGCCGGTCAGCAGCACGTAGGGCAGCAGCACCAGCGCCGCGCCCGCGAACTGGAGCACCGTGCGGTCGATGCCGGAGACCCGCTTGATGAACTTGTTCGTCAGCACCACCGTGGCGTACAGCGCCGCCGCCGCCAGCCCGAAGGCCACGCCGCGGGCGTGGTCGCCGCCGCCGGGGAGACTGCCCACGTTGATGACCAGCACCAGCCCCGCCGTGGAGCCGACGAAGCAGATCACCTGCTTGAGCGTCATGCGCTCGCGGAACAGCACCGGGCAGGCCAGCATCACGATCACCGGCGCGAAGTAGTAGCTCAGCGTCGCCACCGACACCGTGGTGTACTTGTAGGCCTCAAACAGGAAGATCCAGTTGAAGCCCATCGCCGCGCCGGACAGGAACAGCAGCGGCAGCTCCCGCCCCATGTCTTTTAGCCGCGGCAGGCGTCCCCGCGCCGCCTGCAAGCCGAGCAGCGTCACCAGGGCGATGCCCGCCCGGAACAGCGCCACCTCCGCCGAGGTCAGCGGGATGTTCCGAACGAACACCGACAGGGTGCCGTAGATGAACATCGCGACGATGATGTATAGCTTTGCTCTCACTCCGATTTACCGGTCCATAGCTTCTCCGTACTCGGCAAACGCTTTGACACGATCGTTCAACGAAGGCCACTTCGCCGCGGACTTGGCGGTGAACAGGCCGTCGTCGGGGTCGTCGGTGGCGCGCCACTCGTGGGCGATGAGCGCCCAGGTCGCCTCGTAGAGGTTGGCGAACTCGGGGTCGCGCTGGGCCTCGCAGACGAAGGACTGCCGCGGCTGGTTGATGTCCTCGCCGGAGATCTGGAACAGGTCGTACTTCTCGCACAGGGCGCGGAGGCGGCGGAGCTGCTCGCGGGTGTTGCGGCTGGGCATGTAGGTGATGGCCTTGTAGCCCAGCTTGGCCACGTACTCCACCAGCTCGTCCAGGAAGTCGTCCTCGAACTTCTGGGCGCGCTTGTCGCCGGTGACGCTGTCGCCCACGTCGCCCAGGTAGGCGTAGGCGGGGATGGCGCCCACGTCGTTGGCCAGCTTGAGGATGTCGCGCACGTCCGGGCACTCCTCGTCGGCGTCGATGTAGAACCGGCTGATGAGCTGGCTCTTGATCCAGCCGAGGAGGTCGTACATCATGTGGGGGTTCTGCTCGTCCAGCAGGTAGCCCTCGATCTTCCCGGAGATGGGGAGCTTGAGCTCGTTCTTGATGAAATCCACCAGCTTCTGGCCCTTGCCGATCACGTCGATCATCTTATACGCCAGGGCGCTGGACAGGTGGCGCTCGGTGACGGAGCCGCCCTTCTTGAAGTTGGAAAGGGGCACCACGTCGGCGTCGAAGTCGATGGAGATGCCGTACTTGCCCATCATTTCGTTGATGGCGGCGACCATCCGGCGGTTGCGGTCGTTGCGCTTCTCCCGGTAGGGGGCGAAGTATTCGTTCAGGTACGCGGCCTTGTCGTGGGGCACGCCGTGGAGGGTCATGTAGACGATGCCCTTCTGGTCGGGGTTGTTGAGCTTCTTGTCCGCGAAGGGCGTGTCCTTGAAGCTGACCCGGCACTCCAGGCCGATGGTCGCGCCCATGTGCGCCGCCTTCGCCGCGGCCAGGAATTCCTCCGCGCCGGCGATGGAGTCGTGATCCATCAGGCCGCAGGTGCACAGGCCCGCCGCCCGGGCGAACCACACCGCCGCGGTGGGGGAGTAGGGGGAGAAGGAGTAGGTGGTGTGGATGTGGTTGTTCACGTCCCGGCCCACCGGCGGCAGCGGCTCGGTGGCGAGCAGGGCCTTCAGGTTCTCCAGGCCGTTTTCGGCGTTCAACAGGGTAAGCAGTTCCTCGCGTGATTTGGACATTTCAGGTTTCCTTCCTTTCGACCGTGATTTTGTCAATGAGCTTCCTTCCCAGTTTAGCGGCAGGCTTTTCGATCAGGTAGGTCAGCAGCGTCGCCGTGACGAGCGCCGCTAAAAAGCACAGCAGCGTGTAGTGGAGCTGCCAGGGCATTTCCCCGGCGATCTGGGGGTTTTCCGGCGCGGCGTAGGGCGGGATGCGCAGGTCCTTGAGCCGCACGGACACCCACTGGTGCCAGATGTAGAAGTTGAAGCTGATGCCGGACAGGAACCGCACGGCGCGGTTCGACAGCACCGCCCGCAGCGGCGCGAAGGTCAGGCTGCCGCCCAGCAGGATGCCCGCCCCGCACAGCGACAGCAGCCAGCGGCGCCTGAGCTGGCCCGCGCGGATGAGGTCGTAGCCCGAGGTGAAGCTCTGGGCCTTCATCATTATAATGATGCCCCACACCGACGCGGCGCAGGCGGCCGCCCCCGCCAGCATGAGCAGAGCGCGCCGCTTCTCCACCTGCGCCAGCTTCGCGTACAGGTGCGCGGCCAGCATGCCGTTGGCGTACACCACCAGCATGTTGGGCAGGCGGTTGACGAACAGCGTGGTGTCCGGCATGGGCAGCGTCCAGATGTACATGAAGCTCAGCCCCGCGCCGGTCATGATGAGCCACGTGACCGCGGGACGCTTCCTGAACACCGGGGCCAGCGCCGGGAGGATCAGGTAGAACTGCACCTCCACCGCCAGCGTCCACAGCACCACGTTCAGCTGCGAGGCGTTGTAGGAGAAGCTCCACAGGTCGTGGACGAAGAACAGGTGGGCCAGCAGGTCCTTCATCAGCCGCCTGGGGTCGTTGAAGCCCGGGGCCGAGACGGCCATGACCAGCATCACGACCAGGCAGAACCAGTAGCTGGGCAGTATGCGCAGGGCCCGGCGGACGTAAAATTCCCGGGCGGGGCGCTCCTTTCCGTTGGCGTAGGGCAGGTAGGCCAGGAAGCCCGACAGCGCCAGCATCAGGTCCACCAGCAGGTAGCCCGTGCGCACCCAGGGCGTCAGGTCCAGCCGGAAGCCGCCCACGGCGATCACCGGGGCCAGCCAGGACTGCTGCCAGATGTGGTACCAGCCGATGCCCGCCACGCACAGCACCCGCAGCAGGTCGCCGGCGGCGGCGTAGCTCGGGTCGGGCGGGGCCAGCAGGCGGTCCTTCGCGCTCATGGCCGCATGAGGCCCGCGAACGCGCCCTTCAAGCCCGGCGCGGCACAGAGGAAGCCGTCCTTCATGTCGAACGTGAAGGGGTCGCCGAACACGGTGCTCACCGCGCAGCCCGCCTCCTCCAATATCACCGCGCCCGCGGCCACGTCCCAGGCGTGCAGGCCCAGGTTCCAGTAGGCGTCCTGCCGCCCGCAGGCGGTCTGGGCGATGCACACGCAGGCGGAGCCCTCGATGCGCAGCCCGCCCGCGGCCATGATGACGCGCTTGATGCGATCCATGTTCACGCCGCGCATCTCCACGTTGGCGGCGGCCATGTCCGCGGTCACGAAGGCGTGGCGCAGGTCGTCGCATGATGAGGGCTTTACCGGCCTGCCGTTCAGCAGCGCGCCGCATCCCCGCTGGGCGGTGAACAGCTCGTCCCACTCGGGCAGGTAGATGGCCCCCGCCACCGCCCGGCCCCGGCGCACCAGCCCCACCGACACCGCGTACAGGCCCAGGTGGTGGATGTAGTTCACCGTGCCGTCCAGCGGGTCGCAGACCCAGCAGTATTCGTCCCCGGACAGGATGTCCGCCACCGCCGCGTCGTCCAGGCCGTCCTCCTCGCCCACGAAGCGGTGGTCGGGGAACGCCGCCTTCAAGCGCTCCGCGATCAGCCGCTGGGACTCCCGGTCCGCATTGGTCACGAAGTCGAAGTCGTTGCCCTTGTGCTCCACCGCCAGCCGGTGGTGGTCCGAAAAGTGCTTCAAAAATTGCCCCGCCTCCCGGGCGATCTCCCCCGCGGCGCGGACAAACCCGTCGTTCATGGTCGTGGCCTTCCTTCGCTTTGTATCTCTTCCGGGTAATATTATAGCAGGATGGGGGATTTTAGGCAAGAGCGACTGGACCAATTGGAATGGGGAATTGAAAATTGAGAATTGAGAATTCATGTGGAAATCCTTGCGGATTTCTTCGATGATCTATGGGTTTCGATCAAACAGATCCGGAGGATCTGCACCAGCATTCTCAATTCTCCATTTTCAATTTTCAATTCATTATACTCCACACTCGGTACGCAACTCTAAAAAATAACACAAAAAGCATGATTCCACATTGAAACCTCCCGATGTATGCGGTATAATATTCGTTAGCGCATCCTTGCCACGGTGTGCCCATCGTGGCCGAAGTCCATAAGGAGGTGAAAATGACATGAACCAGTATGAAGTCATGTACGTTATTGATCCCACGCTGGAGGACAGCGCGAGGGTCGAGCTTATCAACCGTTTTTCCGAGTTGGTGAAGAAGAACGGCGGTGAAGTGGATCGCGTGGACGAGTGGGGCAAGCGCCGTCTGGCCTACGCCATCCAGTACAAGACCGAGGGCTACTATGTGCTGATGTACATCAAGGCGCCCGCCGAGCTGCCCCGCGAGATCGAGCGCAACATGCAGATCTCCGACAGCGTGCTGCGGTACCTGACCGTCCGGTACGAGGGCGAGCTGCCCGCCAAGCGCGAGCCCCTGAAGCCCTACGCTGCCCGCGAGGCCGCGCCGGCGGAAGCCGCGCCCGCGCCCGCTGAGGCTCCCGTCGCCGAGCCCGCGCCCGCGGCCGAGATCGTGGACGACGAGAAGCCCGAGTCGGAAGCCGAGTGACCGCTGACGCCTATAAAGGCAGGGAATTAGTATGAACAAGGTTATCATGATCGGGAACATGGCCAATGATCCCGAGGCCCGCACCACCCAGAGCGGAATCTCCCAGTCGACCTTCCGCATCGCGGTGCAGCGCCGCTTTGCCAACCCGCAGGGCGTGCGCGAGACGGACTTCTTTACCGTCATTGCCTGGCGCCAGACCGCTGACTTCTGCAACCGCTACCTCTCCAAGGGGCGCAAGGTTGCCGTCGAGGGCAGCATCCAGAACCGTTCCTATGATGCGCAGGACGGCTCGAAGCGCTATGTGACCGAGATCATTGCCGACAGTGTCGAAGCCCTGGGCAGCCGCAGCGAAGAGGGCCAGAGCCGTCCCCGGATGGACAACGGCCCCACCCCGCCGCCCGCCCAGCCTGCGCCCCCCTCGATGAACGACTTCACCGAGGTGGACGACGACGAATTGCCCTTCTGACCGGCAAGCCGTCGGGAATTTCTTCTTTGGGAATGTCAGTGTACATCCCCTATAAGCCAAAAAGGAGGAACACAAAATGTCTGAAGATCGTGGCGAACGCATCCGCCGTCCCCGCGGCCGCAAGCCGCGCAGGAAGGTCTGTGCTTTCTGCGTTGATAAGATCCAGCACATCGATTACAAGGATGTCAATCGGCTCCGCCGCTTCACCAGCGAGCGCGGCAAGATCCTGCCCCGCCGCATGACCGGCACCTGCGCCAAGCATCAGCGCCAGCTGTCCACCGCCATCAAGCGCGCCCGGACCATCGCCCTGATGCCCTATGTGTCCGACTAAATCGGGCATGCAAAAAGCCTCCGCGTTCGCGGGGGCTTTTTACATGCCGGGACTTCGCGGGCGTCAGTAGGAGCGCTTGGGATTGTCCGTCTGCTCCAGCAGGTAGTCGATGGAGACGCCGAAGTAGTCCGCCAGCCTAATGAGGGTCTCGTAGTCGGCCTCGTGCGCGCCGGTCTCATAGCGGCTGATGCTGTTCTGGTTCATGTTCAGGTCCGTGGCCAGTTTCAATTGGGATATGCCGCGCTCTTTGCGCAGTTGCTTCAAGCGCATGACACATCCCTCCTTGACATGAGTATACCAAAATAGTATACTCAGAATATCCCATTTCGGTATATTGGCGTGGAGGCTGTGGAATACGTATGAATAGTCCCGGTTTTTTCAAGGCGATCGGCAGGCGCGTGCGCGATGCCCGCGTCAGGAAGGGGCTGACCCAAGAGGCGCTTGCGCAGATGACGGAGGTATCGACTTCCTTTGTGGGACACATCGAGCGCGGGGAAAAGGCCGCATCGATGGACACGATGGCCCGCATGTGCGACGCGCTGGAGGTCTCCCTCGATCACCTCGTCCGCGGCAAAGCTTACGCCTGCGACCAGATTCGGTGCCCGCTATATGTGGAGATGAAGGATGTGCTGATGCGTTACAGCCTGTCGGGATATGATGAGAAAAAATGATACGATGCTCTGTATGCCCAGCCAATGGTCGGGTATAGAAAAACCTCCGCGTCAAAGTGATGCGGAGGCTTTCTTTTGATGTTAAGGTCGCTTTCGGAGCAGCGAAACGCTCGCGTATTGATTTCTTGTTCAGAGCCAAGAGAAGCTCACTGGGAAATTGTCTCACTTGTGGGCTGAGATACACCCGCTGTTAAAGGGGGAGACGACCTCTCCGCCGACTTCGTCGGCACCTCTCCGTGGGCCTGCCGGCCCGTTCTCGCTGAAAAGGTGCCTTGCCTGAATCTTTGATTCAGTCAAGGCAGTCCGCCAAAGGCGGACCTGGAAACCCAAAGGGTTTCCAGCCTCCAGTCACTGGACTGTTTTCCGGGCGCTCGAACCCTGAGAGGGGAGGCAAGGGGGTCACGACTATGCGCGGCAGCCTTGGCTCGCCCCCGTGAGGGGGGAGAGCTGGCGCGAAGCGCAAGACGGATGAGGTCCCGGGCGGGCGCCGCAACGGCGCCCCTACGGGTATTCCTGGTCCCTGTTGCCTGTTCCCTGGTCCCTCCGTCACCCTACTCCCTACTCCCTACTGCCTACTCCCGACTCC